>JAFAYP010000479.1 GCA_019240305.1 Solirubrobacterales bacterium | reverse complement strand
CCACACCGACGGGGGCGCTAACCTGCGCCGCCCACGACCACCGAGGCGACATCCACCACAACGCTGGCCCTGGACGGGCGGCGGCTCGAGCTGCTCGACATCACCGGTGACCCCGGCAGGCCCCCCCTCGTGCTGCTGCACGAGGGGTTGGGATCGGTGGGGCTGTGGCGGGGCTTTCCCGAGCGGTTGGCCGAAGCCACCGGCCGGCGCACGGTGGCGTTCTCCCGATACGGCCACGGACGGTCTGACCCGCCGCCCACCCCCCGCACGCCGACGTTCATGCACGAGGAGGCGCTCGAGGTCCTGCCCGCGTTCCTCCTCGCGCTCCAAATAGACAAGCCGATCCTGATCGGCCACAGCGACGGCGCCTCGATCGCGCTCATCCACGCCGCGCACCATCCGGTGGTGGCCGTGGTGGCGATCGCTCCCCACGTGTTCGTCGAGGACGTGTGCATCCGCGAGATCCGCAAGGCCCGCATCGCCTATGACGAGGGCAACCTCCGCGAGCGCCTGGCCCGCCACCACCGTGATCCCGACGCGGCGTTCTTTGGCTGGAACGATGTGTGGCTCGATCCGGCCTTCCCGCAGTGGGACATCACGGCCGAACTGGACCGCATCACCTGCCCGCTGTTGCTGATTCAGGGCGAGCGCGACCAGTACGGCACGCTGGCCCAACTCGATGCCATCGAAGAGCGGTCCAAGGCACCTCCACGCCGGCTGCACCTCGACTGCCAGCACTCCCCGCCCACCGAGATGCCGGAGGAAACCGCGAAAGCGATCGCTGACTTCGTGAACCAACTCCCAATCCACGTCCGCGAAGAGCCGTTCGACACCGGGGCCTCGGCCGCCCTCGTCGCCGACTACGTGGCCGAGATCGAGGCGATGTATCCCGAGTGGACGCCGGACGTCCCGCCGCGCCTGAGCGCCCAAGACGTCGAGCCGCCGGCCGGCCGCTGGCTTCTCGCTTATCGCGACGGCCACCCGGTCGGTTGCGCCGGCCTCAAGCGACTCGATGACCGGACGGCCGAGATCAAGCGAATCTACGTGGCTCCAAACGCCCGCGGCGCCGGCGTCGCGCGCGCGCTGTTGACGCGCCTGGAGCAAGCGGCGCAAGACGCCGGCTACGAGGTCGTGCGCCTCGACACCGGCGCCAAGCAGCAGGCCTCGGTGGCGCTGTTCAGCTCGAGTGGATATCAACCGATCGGCGACTACAACGGCAACCCGGTCGCGGCGTACTGGTTCGAGAAGCGGCTCACTTGACCGTAGGGACAACCTCTGACTAGAGTCAGAGAGTGGCGGCCGAGGTTGAAGTGGCGCACGTTCGAAGCTTCAACCGCGTGGTCACGCAGCGGATCGGGGCCTGGAGGATCGGTACCTCGGCCGCAACCGCCCACTCGGTCAGGACCGGATGCTGTGGGAGATCGGCGCGGAAGGCCGCGAGGAGCTGATCGCCGCGATGCCGACGGTCAAGCGCCTGCTCGCGGCAAGCGAGATCGACATCCGCCAGGTCGACCCCGCGTCGGCGGACGCCCAGCGCTGCATCGCCGCGTACGTCGCGGAGCTCAATCGGCGATCGGAGGGCGGCTATGACCCGGCCAACGGCGTGTCCGCTGAGCCGCACGAGATGATCCCACCCGCGGGCCTGTTCCTCGTCGCCTACCGCCACGGCGACGCGGTCGGGTGCGGAGGCGTCAAGCACCACGCAGGCGATCCTTCGGAGATCAAGCGCATGTGGGTGGCCGAGAACGCGCGTGGCCTTGGCATCGCCAGGCGCCTGCTCGCCGAGCTGGAGCGCGACGCGGTCCGCCGCGGGGCGTCGGTGGCCACGATCGAGACCAGCGCGACGCTGTTCGAGGCGATCGCGCTGTATCGCTCCGTGGGCTACGTCGAGGTGGCGCCGTTCAACGACGAGCCGTTCGCCGACCACTGGTTCGAGAAGACGCTGTGAGCGTCCGGCTCACGTTCGTTGGGTCGGGCGACGCGTTCGCCGGCGGCGGTCGCTTCAACACTTGCCTGCACCTGGAGGCAGACGGCACCGAGCCGCTGCTGCTGGACTGCGGCGCGAGCTCGCTGATCGCGCTCAAGCGGCTGTCGATCGATCCGGCCTCGATCGGGCACGTCGCGCTCACCCACCTGCACGGCGATCACTTCGGCGGCCTGCCCTGGCTGATCCTCGACGGCCAGTTCGCCAGCCGCACCAAGCCGCTCGAGATCCTGGGCCCACCGAAGACGCGGGAGCGATTCGACCAGCTGCTGGACGTGCTCTATCCCGGCGCCCGCGAAGCCGAGCGCGCCTTTCCGACCATCGTTTCGGAGTACACCGAGCGCCCGCAAACCTTCGGTCCGGCGCGGATCACCGCGTATCCCGTCATCCACACACCGCAGACGATGCCCCATGGCCTGCGCGTCGAGTACGCCGGCAAGGTGATCGCCTACTCGGGCGACACCGAGTGGACCGACACGCTGATCGAGTTGTCCGCCAAAGCCGACCTGTTCGTCTGCGAGTGCAACTTCTTCGACAAGAAGGCACCCGGCCACCTCGACTACGAGACGCTCGCGGCCCGCCGCCCGCAGCTCGAGTGCGAGCGGCTCGTGATCACCCACATGAACCAGGACGTGCTCGCGCGTGCGGACGAGCTCGAGCTAGAGGCCGCCACCGACGGCGCAGTGATCAGCGTTTGAGCGCTTACCCGCGGTCACCCGCGAGAGCAGGCACTAAGCCGGAGCGAGGATGTCCCGAAGCACGGCGAGCGCCCGGTCGCGGTGAGCGTCGAGCTCGGCCACCAGGCGGTCGGCGTCCCGCGCGGTCGCCGCCGCGATGATCCGCTTGTGCGCCTTGGCCGCACGGCGGCGCTCGGCCGGCGAGTTGTAGTAGCTCGCCCGGTAGGACTCCGTCGAGTCCCATAGCAGTCGGATCATCCGCATCGTGTGAGGCTGCTCGGCGCATTCGAGAAGCGCGAAGTGAAACCGCCGGTTGGCCGCGAGCTGCTGGGCCACGTCGCCCGATTCGTCGGCCACCTCGCATTCCCGGGCCGCGGCGCGGACCCGGGTCAGGGTCTCGTCATCGAGCTCGGGGAGAGCGAGGCGCGCCAGGCGCTCCTCGAGCACGCGGCGTAGCGCGTAGATCTCCTCCAGATCCTCGATCCGCAGCTCGGTCACGAAGTAGCCCCGGCGGGGTTGGTAGACGAGCTGCCCCTCCTGCTCGAGTACGCGCAGCGCCTCCCGCACCGGCGCGACGCTCACGCCCAGTCGCAGGGCGATGTCCTCCTGGGTCACCCGCTGTCCCGGGCGGAGCATCCCGGACACGAGCCCGTAACGGAGGCTCTCGAGTACCTGCTGTGCAGTGGTGGCGGGACGTGATGCTTCCCAGACGGCCACGGCGCTCATCGGAACGCGTTGATCCCGGTGAGCGCATTGCCGATCACCAGCGCATGGACGTCCGCCGTCCCTTCGTAGGTGACCACCGACTCGAGGTTGTTCATGTGCCGGATGACCGGGTACTCGAGCGTGACGCCGTTGGCACCGAGCACCTGGCGAGCGTTCCGGGCGACCTCGAGCGCGGCGTTGACATTGGCCAGCTTGCCCATGCTCACGTGCTCGGACAGAAGCCGGCCGTCGTCCTTCATGCGCCCGAGGTGCAGGGCGAGCAGTGCCCCCCGGTTGACCTCGAGCGACATGAACGCGAGCTTCTGCTGCTGGATCTGGAACGACGCGATCGGCCGGTCGAACTGCCGGCGCTCGAGGCTGTAGTCGAGCGCAGCCTCGAAGCAGGCCCGGGCCGCCCCGACGGCGCCCCACACGATCCCGTAGCGCGCCTCGTTCAGGCAGGACAGCGGCCCGCGCAGTGAGGCCACCTCGGGCAGCATCGCGTCGGCCGGCAGGCGAACGTCGTCGAGCAGCAGTTCGGAGGTCACCGATGCACGCAGCGAGAGCTTGCGATGGATGTCCTGGGTGGTGAAGCCCTTGGTGCCCTTAGGGACCAGGAAGCCCCGCAGGGTGGGCGGGTCCCCATCACTGCGGGCCCAGACCACCGCCACATCCGCCGCCGAACCGTTGGTGATCCACATCTTCTGCCCGTGCAGGATCCAGTCGCTGCCGTCGCGCCGGGCCCTGGTCCGCATCGACCCGGGGTCAGACCCGGCGTCCGGCTCGGTCAGGCCGAAGCAGCCAATCGCCTCCCCCGCGGCCATCCGGGGCAGCCACTGCAGCTTGTGTTCCTCCGAGCCCCAGCGGTGAATGGCGAACATGGCCAGCGAGCCCTGCACCGAGACGAGGCTGCGTACCCCGCTGTCGCCCGCCTCGAGCTCCATGCAGGCCAGGCCGTAGGCGGTCGCGCTGGCGCCGGCGCAGCCGTAGCCCTCGAGATGCATGCCGAGCACGCCGATCTTCCCGAGCTCGGGCGCGAGCTCCAGGGGGATTCGTGCCTCCTCGAACCACTCGCCGACGTTCGGCAGGACGCGGTCGGCCACGAACGCGCGAACGGTGTCACGGATGTCGCGCTCCTCGTCGCTGAGCAGCTGATCGAAGCCGAGAAAGTCTTTGGGGCGGATCTTCGGCGCGGGTGCCGTCGCGGTCATCGACGCGGCTCCTTCTCTTGACCTTCGATTTTCGAGGATCTAAGGTTACCCCGGTGACCGTCGGCGATCAAGTCATTCCCGGCGCGCTGGACGGGCTGAAGGTCCTCGACTTCTCTCGCGTGCTCGCGGGTCCGTTCGCGACGATGATGCTCGGCGACCTGGGCGCGGAGGTGATCAAGGTCGAGCGACCCGATGGCGGCGATGAGACCCGCGCATGGGGCCCGCCGTTCGACGCCCGCGGCCGGGCGACCTACTTCCTTTCGGTCAACCGCAACAAGCGATCGTTCGTCCTCGACCTCACAGACGACGGCGATCTGGAGCGCGCGCGCGAGCTGGCGCTGAGCGCCGACGTTCTGGTCGAGAACTTCCGTCCGGGTCTGATGGCCGGCCTGAAGCTGGCCTACGAAGACCTGGAGGAGGGCAACCCGGGCCTCATCTACTGCTCGATCACCGGCTTTGGCCCCGGCCAGGGAGCCCGGCTGCCCGGCTACGACCTGCTGGTCCAGGCCCTCGGTGGCCTGATGAGCATCACGGGCGAGGCCGAGCGCGACCCCCAGAAGGTCGGCGTGGCGCTGGTCGACATCCTCACCGGTCTGTTTGCCACCTCGGGGATCCTGGCCGCGCTGCGTTATCGCGAGCGGTCGGGCCAGGGCCAGAAGGTCGAGGTCAGCCTGCTCGCCTCGCTGCTGGGCGCGCTGGTCAACCAGGCCTCGGCCTACACGGCCGGCGGCGTCGTGCCGCACCGGATGGGAAACGCCCACCCGAGCATCTCGCCCTACGAGCTCTATCAGGCCGCGCGCGGCCAGCTCGTGATCGCGGTCGGCAACGACCGCCAGTTCCGTGCGCTGTGCGAGGCGATTGAACGGCCCGAGCTCGCCGATGACTCGCGGTTTGCCACCAACACCGATCGGGTCGCCAACCGCATCGAGCTGCGCGAGGAGCTCGACCGGGCGCTGCGCGAGCAGCCGGCGGATCACTGGAGCGAGGTGCTGACCGCTGCCCGGGTGCCGGCCGGCCCGGTCAATGACGTGGGCGCCGCCTTCCGGCTGGCGCGCGAGCTCGGCCTCGACCCGGTGGTCGAGATTCCGACCGGCGACGGGCCGGCGACACCGCTGACCCGCAACCCGATCACGCTGTCGCGCACGCCGGCGAGCTACCGCTCGTCCCCGCCGGCGCTCGGGGATTCGGGACCCGGGGGCGTCGCATGGTGAGCGCACCCGAAGCCGTTCCGTGGTGAGCCCCCGACCGCGTACGCGTCGCGTCCGAAGTAGGTGCTTCGCTGCACGAATCTCTACCTCGGCACGACCACGGTCAAGACACACGTCAATCGCATCCTCTCCAAGCTCGACCTGCGCGACCGTGTCCACGCAGTCGTCCTCGCTTACGAGACCGGTCTCATCAAGCCCGGGCACGAACCATCCAGATTTAGTTAGGCCGACCCGGACATCCACTAGCCCACCCACGTAGCACCCGACCACGTGCCGAACGGCTCGCTGGCGATGTTGCGCTCGTGTCGCGTCACGTGGCCGTTCAGGCTACGCCGCCACGAACGACTTGATAAAAGATCAACCCTTCAGATGTCTAGGGACCGGGTACAGATCACCCGCCACTTCGTGGCGGTGCGACAGGGCATGC
>JAFAYP010000400.1 GCA_019240305.1 Solirubrobacterales bacterium | reverse complement strand
CGGAGCGCGTCGCGCAGCTTGGGCAGCGTGATCATCTTCATGAAGCGGCAGTGGGCGGCCTCGTTGGCCGCGATGAACTCGGTGTCGGGCGCGGCCTGGCGCAGCGGGTGGAGCATTCCGGTCTCGGTGGCGACGATCGCGGTCCCGCCGTGAAGATCCCGGGCATACCCAAGCATCCCGCCCGTCGAGAGCATGTGCACGCCGTCAGAAGAGACGTCACCCGCCGCGACGTACTCCATGACGCTGGTCGAGCACCCGCACTCGGGATGGATCAGGAAGTCCGCCCCCGGGTGCGCCGCGCGCACCGCAGCGATGTCATCGGGCCGGATCCCGGCGTGGACGTGGCATTCGCCGTCCCACACGTGGAATCCGCTCCCACCCACCCGGCCGGTCGACTTCTCGACGTAGGCGCCGAGGAACATGTCCGGACCGAACAGGATCTCCACATCGTCACCGTGCGAGGCGTAGATGTGCTCGACGACCTCGACCGCATTGGCCGACGTGCAGCAGTAGTCGGTGAGCGCCTTGACCTCGGCCGTGGTGTTCACGTACATCACGACGATCGCCCCCGGGTGAGATCTCTTCCACTCGAGCAGCTGCGAAGCGGTGATCGAGTCAGCCAGCGAGCAGCCGGCCTCCAGGTCGGGGATCAGCACCCGCTTATCCGGGCACAGGATCGAGGCGGTCTCGGCCATGAAGTGCACACCGCAGAACACGATCGTGTCCGCGTCGGCCCGGGCCGCCTGCTGGGAGAGACCCAGCGAGTCGCCGACGTAGTCGGCCACGTCCTGGATCTCGGGCAGCTGGTAGTTGTGGGCGAGGATCGCCGCCCCGCGCTCGGCGGCCAGCACGCGGACCTCATCCTGAAGGGCGGGGATGTTCTCGAGGAGCAGGGGTGCGTCGGGCGCACCGAGCATCGGTAGGTTCATGCGGGTGGTTCCAGGAGGAGGGACACGTCGAGCGCCGGGGCGCTATGCGTCAGCGCCCCCACGGAGATGAAGTCTACGCCGGTGCGGGCGATCTCCCCCAGCGTGTCCAGCGTGACCCCGCCACTGGCCTCGAGCCGCGCACGCCCGCCGACGTGGCTCACCGCCTCGCGCATCTGCGCGACCGACATGTTGTCGAGCAGGATCCACGGCGCGCCGGCCGCGAGCGCTTCGTCGACCTCCTCGAGCGTCCGGCACTCGACCTCGAGAGGAACCTCCACCCCGTATGCGCGTGCCTTGCGAACCGCCTCCCCCACCCCGCCGGCCAGCGCGGCGTGGTTCTCCTTGATCAGGATCGCGTCGTACAGGCCGGCCCGGTGGTTGGTGGCGCCGCCGGCCGCCACCGCCGCCTTCTCGAGCGCGCGCAGGCCCGGCGTGGTCTTGCGGGTGTCGAGGATGACCGCTCCCGTCCCCGCGACGGCCTGGACACAGCGCGCCGCCATCGTGGACACCCCCGACAGGCGCTGAAGGAAATTCAGAGCGGTGCGCTCGCCGGTCAGGATCGCCCGGGCCGAGCCCTCGATCCCCATGACCGGCCCGCCGTCCGAGCGCCAGCGCCCCTCCTCGACCAGCCGCTCGACCGCCACCTCCGGGTCGAGCGCCCGGAAGGTCTCGTCCGCCAGGTCGAAGCCGAACACCACCCCGGGCGCCTTCTGGGTAATCAGGGCACGAGCCCTGGCCTGCTCGGGCACGGTCGCAGCCGTGGTGAGATCGCCCTCGCCGACATCCTCGGCCAGCGCGCGCGCCACGACCTCGCTAATCGCCGCCTCTGGCATGACCGCGTTCAGCAGCCCTCGATCAGCACATGGACGGTCCGGAAGGCCGGATCCGACGCGCCGTGCAGCCGCGCGCCCTCGGCGGTCAGCTCGCGCAGGTAGGCCACGACCTCGTCGGTGATCCGCTCTCCAGGCAGGAGCGACGGCACGCCGGGCGGGTAGCCGGCGATCGACTCGCACGAGATCCGTCCCACCGCCTCGTCCACCGGCACGGTCTCGCCCCGGCCCAGGAAGGCGTCCCGCGGCGAGACCACGGTCTCATGCGACAGCGCCGCCGGCGGCCGGCTGACCGCGTGTCG
>JAFAYP010000298.1 GCA_019240305.1 Solirubrobacterales bacterium | reverse complement strand
CCCACCAAGTAGACGTCTCCGAGGAGGCGAGCGTCGCGGCGATGGTGGCCCGCGCTCGCGAGCAGTGGGGTGGGCTCGACATCCTGGTCAACAACGCGGGCGTCGGGGTGGCGGCCACCACACCGGACACCGACACCGGCGACTGGGGGCGCGTGCTCGAGGTGTGCCTGAGCGGCACGTTCTTCGCGATGAAGCACGCGATTCCGGTGCTTCGCGAGGGCCGGGGCGGCGCGATCATCAACATGTCCTCGGTCGCCGCGCTCGTCGGCGTCGCCGATCGTGCGGCGTACAGCGCCGCCAAGGGCGGGATCCTCGCCCTGACCCGAGCCGCGGCGATCGATCACGTCGCCGAGGGGATCCGCGTCAACTGCATCGCGCCCGGCACCGTCGACACCCCGTGGGTGGCGCGCATCACCAGCGGCTACGACGATCCGGCCGCCGCCCGCCAGGCCATGGAGGAGCGCCAGCCCCACGGGCGGCTCGTCTCACCCGAGGAAATCGCGGCGATGGCCGCCTACCTCGCCTCCGACGAGGCGGCGTCGGTGATCGGCGCCGTCATGGTCGTCGATGGCGGCATGACCGCCCGTTGAAGTCACTCACCTGACTTATTTTCGTTTCCCCGTTTGGTGAGACGGGAAGCGTCACGGCGAGGAGATGGAGAACGACACCGGTACTGACGGTGCAGTGGTCCAAATCCGCGGCGTGAGCAAGCGGTTCCCGGGTGTGCAGGCGCTCGAGGACGTCACGCTCGACATCCGGCCGGGAGAGATCCACGCGGTCGCGGGTGAGAACGGAGCGGGCAAGTCGACGCTAATGAAGCTGCTCTCGCAACTCGAGCGTCCCAGCGACGGCACGATCGAGATCGACGGCAAGCGGGTGCGCTTCCGCAATCCGCGCTACGCCCAACAGCTGGGTATCGCCATGGTGCATCAGGAGTTCGCGCTCGCCCCGCACCTCACGGTGGCCGACAACCTGGCCCTGGGGCGAGAGAAGACCCGTGCGGGTCTCATCGTGCGCGGGTCCCAGAAGCAGCGCGCGCGAGAGTTGCTTGAACGTGTCCGGCTGGACATCGACCCGGGGCGTCGCGTTGAGTCGCTGTCGGTGGCCGATCGGCAACGTGTCGAGATCGCCAAGGCGCTCGCGGTCGACGCCAAGGTCGTGATCATGGACGAGCCGACAGCCACGCTGACCGAGCACGAGATCGACGATCTGTTCGAGCTCATCGAGGAGCTGAAGTCCGACGGGATCGCGATCTTCTACATCTCGCACCGGCTCGAAGAGGTGGTGCGGATCGCCGACCGGGTCACCGTCATGCGAGACGGAAAGGTGGTCGAGACCCTCGATAAGGGTGACTTCGACGAGTCCCGTCTGGTCAGCCTGATGGTGGGTCGTGAGATCGACAATCTGTATCCCAAGCAGGAGAGCGAGATCGGCGATGTCATCCTGCGCGTGCAGGGCGTCACGCGCCCCGGCATCCTGGACGATTGCTCGTTCGAGGTGCACGCAGGTGAGATCCTCGGGTTTGCTGGCCTGATCGGCGCGGGGCGCACCGAGCTGGCGCGAGCGGTGTTCGCCGCTGATCCGATCAAGGAGGGCACGATCGAGCTCGACGGCCAGGAGCTGAACCTGAGCTCCCCCAGCGAGGCCATCGCCGCCGGGATCGGCTACCTCACCGAGGACCGCAAGGGCGACGGGCTGGCCATGCAGCTCTCGGTCGAGCACAACATTACGCTGGCTCGCATCCCCGGCGCCGGGATGTGGATCGACCGCCGCCGGGAGCGCGAGGTAGCCGAGCGCCGGCGCGAGGAGCTCGACATCCGCACCCCGTCGGTGCGCACGCCAGTTGAGGCGCTCTCAGGCGGGACCCAGCAGAAGGTGGTCGTCGCCCGGTGGCTCGAGACCGACGCCCGCGTCCTGTTCTTCGACGAGCCGACGCGCGGCATCGACGTGGGCGCCAAGGCCGAGCTGTTCAAGCTGATGGGGTCGCTCGCCGCGGACGGGCGGGCGATCGTGCTCATCAGCTCCTATCTGCCCGAGCTGATCAACATGTGCGACCGGATCGTCGTCCTGCGCGACGGACGGACGGTGGGGGAGATGAACCGCAACGAGTTCGACGAGGAGCGGATCATGGCGCTCGCGTCGGGCGTGGACAGGGAGGCTGCATGAGATGAGCACTCACGCTGGAGCGTCGCCGCGCGGAGGGCTGTCGCTCGGACTGCCCGACCGTGTGCGCGACCGGATGCAGGACATCGCCTCCCAGCTGGCCGCGGCCGGCGGCCTGATCCTCGTCGCGATCCTGCTGACCATCGCCTCGCCCTACTTCCTGACCTCCAACAACCTGTTCAACATCGGCGTGCAGGTCTCGATCGTGGCCATCATCGCGGTCGGCCAGACCCTGGTCATCCTGACCGGCGGGATCGATCTGTCGGTCGGCGCGGTTGCCGGCCTTGGGGGAATTCTCGGCACGATGGCCATCGCCAAGGCCGGCCTGCCGATCGCGGTTGGCATCCTGATCGCGGTCCTGGCCGGCGCGTTCATCGGGTTCGTCAACGGAGTCCTGGTCACCCAGATGAAGCTGCCCCCGTTCATCGCCACCCTCGGCATGCTCGGCGTGTGCAGTGGTCTGCCGTTCATCGTCGGCGGCGAGAACGCGGTGTACGGCCTGCCGAGCGGCTTCCGGCTGTTCGGCGAGGGCCAGATCGGTCCGATCCCGCTCCCGATCCTCTACCTGATCGTGATCGCCGTGGCCGGCCACGTGATCCTCAAGCGCACCAAGCTCGGGAGATACGCCTACGCCATCGGGTCAAACCAGGAGGCCGCCCGGCTGTCGGGCATCGCGCTCAACCGCTACCTGATCGTCATCTACATGATCCCGGCCGCGCTGGCCGGCTTCGGCGGCATGATCGCGGCCTCGCTGGTCCACTCCGGGCAGCCGAACTACGGCAACGGGCTCGAGCTGAACGTCATCGCGGCCTGTGTGATCGGCGGCGCCAGCCTGTTCGGCGGCGTGGGGACAATCGGCGGGACGATGATCGGCGCGTTCCTGATGGCCGTCATCACCAACGGCGCGGTGCTGCTCAACATCACGCAGTACTACCAGGAGGTCATCATCGGCGTGATCATCTGGCTCGCCGTATGGTGGGATCAGGTCCGCCGCCGGCGCCTGTCGGCAGCCTCCGAGCAGATGGGGCGACGCAAGGCCGACGGAGACGGGGACGGGGACGACGGGGGCGAACCCGGCGGGGGCGCGCGGGGTGGGGGCTCGCGGGCTGAGCCCGGGAGCGCCCATGCGAGCTAGAGCCGCCAGCAGACTGCTCGCCGGCGGGCTCGCAGCGCTTGCGCTGGCCGTATCCGGCTGTGCCGTGGTCAAGGACCACAAGGCCAAGGTCACCCTGCAGAAGACGCCGCCGATTCACCTCGCGGTGATCCCCAAGTCGGTCGGCCTGGACTACTGGACCAAGGTGCACGACGGCGCGATGTGCGCGGCGCGTCAGATGCCGGGCGTCGAGGTCACCTGGAACGGAGTGACCGACGAGACCGACGTGGTCGGACAGCTCAATTTGCTCAACAACTACATCGCCCAGGGCGTCAACGGGCTCGTGTACGCCGCCACCGATGCCACGGCCATGACCGAGGTGTCAACCGGCGCGGCCAAGGCCGGCATCAAGGTCGTCTCGATCGACTCGGGCACGACGCCCCAGCCGTCCAACGTCCCGCTGATCGCCACCAACAACATCGCGGGCGCCGAGCTTGCCGCCCAGGAGCTGGCCAAGGCGATCGGTCCGAAGGGCGGCAAGGTGGCGATCATCGGCTTCCACGCCGGAACCGAGACCAACGACCAGCGCGTCCAGGGGTTCGAGGAGGAGCTCAAGAAATATCCGAAGCTCCACATGATCGGCATCCAGTACAGCCAGAACGACTACAACACGGCGCTGACCGTGACCGCCAACATCCTCACCGCGAATCCCGACATCAAGGGGCTGTTCGCCGCCAACGAGTCGAGCGATGTCGGGGCGGTTGAGGCCGTGCGCATCGCGCATATGGTCGGCAAGGTGAAGATCGTCGGTTGGGACACCTCGCCCGACGAGGTCGACGGGGTCAAGCAGGGCGTGGTCGCCGGGTTGATCTCCCAGGACCCCTTCCGGATGGGGTACGACGGCGTCCGGGCCGCGGTGGCCATGCTGCGCCATGAGAAACAGCCGCCGAACGAGAACACCGGCGCGGTGTTCGTCACCCGTCGCAACCTCAACAACCCGGTCGTCCGCCAGTTCGTCACACCCGTATGCGGATCGCCGCATCGGATCGACGTCGGCTGACCCGGGCTCGCCCGGGATAGCCGGCCGGGAAGGAGATATAGATGAGAAGCACGCCGATCGGCTTGGCCATGATCAACGACGAGCGCCCGCACGTCCACAGCCAGAACGAGACCGAGAACCAGCAGGTCCTGGAGGGCTGGGCCGAGGCCATCCGGCGCGAGGTGGTGGACGTGGAGGGACACGGTCCCGAGGTGGTCGTGGCGCGGGAGACGGTGAAGTCGGTGCAGGGCGCCCGGGAGATGGGCGAGCAACTGCGCCGCGCCGGCTGCCGGTCGCTGATCCTCTGCTTCAACGTCTGGGACTTCCCGTTCCTGGTCTGGCCGTTCGTGAACGCGGCCGGGCGCGAGTTGCCCATCCTGTCGCTGTCGAACAACAACGGGCGCTTCCCCGGCAACGTGGGGCTGCTGGCCACCGACGGCGCGCTGCGTCAGGCCGGGCTGCGCACGCACCGCATCGTGGGCGATGTGGACGACGCGCCGACCCGGGCCGCGGTGGCGGACTGGATTCGCGCCTCGCAGGCGCTGACGCTGATCCAGACCGAGGTCTACGGCCTCTACGGCGGCCACTCGATGGGCATGGAGACCGGCTTCTTCCATCTCGTGCCCACCGTGAAGTCGCTCGGCACCACGGCGTACCAGATCGATCAGCTCTGGGTGCTCGAGCGGATGAAGGACGTGAGCGCCGATGAGGTCCGGGCCGGGCGCGAGTGGCTCGAGTCGCTGCTCGGCGATCGTCTGCGCTACGACGACGACATGCTCACGCCCGAGCGCCTGGAGACT
Source organism: Solirubrobacterales bacterium (assembly GCA_019240305.1). GTDB lineage: Bacteria > Actinomycetota > Thermoleophilia > Solirubrobacterales > Solirubrobacteraceae > Palsa-465. The sequence goes on along the minus strand of JAFAYP010000298.1, from coordinate 2,663 downwards.
CAGCTCCGGCTCTACCTGGCCATCCGCGAGCTCAACGACGAGAACGGCTTCTCCTACTGCGGGATCAAGGGCCAGCGCGAGCTGACCGAGTACGTCTGCACCGCCGATGTGGCCGAGGCGCTGCTCAACGACCCCTATGACTGGCGTGGGCCGAAGGAGCCCACGGTGTGCGCGACCGAGGCTGATGCCGACGGAGCCATCACCATGGAGCTGCTCAAGTACGTCTCGGGTGGCCTGCCGAGCCTATTCGCCGACGTTCGCCTCTACCACCCCGACATCGACATCTGGGATCTGGTCAACTCCGGACAGCACGCGACCTGGTACGCCACCCGCTCCGATGACCCGGTGGCGAACTTCGAACGGGTGACCTTTCACCCCGCGCTCAAGCTCTACTTCAAAGCCGGCGGCGCATCGGTCGAGTTCGATGCGGCACCCGGGCCACTGACCTTCGCCCGGATCGGGGTGTGGGACGACCGGCCTTATCTGGTGATCATTCCGGGCGAATCCGTCGAGTTCGCAGCCGAGCAGCGGCGCGAGCTGAACGCCCAGACCGATCCGACCTGGCCCCACGTTCACGCCCGCCTGCACTGCCCCTACGAGGAGATGCTCTCGATCTTCCCGTGCAACCACATCCACGCCACTCCGGGTGACCAGGTACGTCCGCTCGTGCAGCTGGCGGACATGTGCGGGATCACGCCCGTGGTGCTCGGCTCCGATCATGCCGGGCGTCCGCTGTGGGATCGCGTCCGGTGATCCAGCCGCCGGCCGAGCTGGACGGGCTGGTCCGGCTCTCGCGCGCCCTCGGCGAACGCTCGGCCGATTACGCCATCCTCGCCGAGGGCAACACGTCGGCGCGCACCGGCGAGGACAGCTTCCTGCTGAAGGCGAGCGGCGTCTCGCTCGCCGATGCCTCGACTGACTCCTTCGTCGAGATGAGCCTGAGCGCCGTCCTCGCGCTCCTCGAGGCTTCACCGCGCGACGACGAGGAGCTTGGGCAGGCGCTGCTGGCCTGCCGCCTGGGCGACGGCCCGCGGCCGTCGGTCGAAGCCACCTTGCACGCGATCGGCTTGACCCTCGGCGGGGCCAACGTGGTCGGCCACACGCATCCCACCGCGATCAACGCGATCCTCTGCTCCGAGCGGCCCGAGCTGATCGTTGCCGGCCCGCTGTTCCCTGACCAGATCGTCGTGTGCGGGCAGCATCCGCTGCTCGTCCCCTACTTCGATCCCGGCGTCCCCCTGGCGGCCGAGGTGAGCGCGCGGCTGGGCGAGCACATCGAGCGCCACGGCCGCTCGCCGAAGACGATCTACCTCCAGAATCACGGGTTCGTCGCGCTGGGGCAGTCGAGCACCGAGATCCTCCAGATCACCCAGATGGCCGTCAAGGCGGCGCGCATCCTGCACGGCACCCTCGCCGCCGGCGGACCGCGGCCGCTGACATCACACGCGGCCGCTCGAATCGATTCCCGGCCCGACGAGCACCACCGCCAGGCTCAGCTCCGCGCTCTCGACGACCGGCGCTGAGCGAACCGGCGTCGCGGGCCGCTCTACGGGTAGTGCCCCGGCATGACCACGCAAACCGAGAACAACACAGAATTCGCCGTCGTCGACCCCGACGACGCCGAGAACGCCTACGAGGACAGCGACGTCCCCGGCGAGTTCCGCAGCCTGACCGAGTCGCTGGGCTGCGACCAGGTGGCCGTGACCCTGATCCGGATCCCCCCTCACTCCGACTTCGAGCAGGGGACGGGGCATTTCCACGACGAGATCGAGGAGCTCTACCTGGTGAGCCGCGGGACGCTCACGATGCGCTTCGGCGAGGAGATCCGCAGCGTCAGCGCGCCGGCCGCCGTGAGGGTAGCGCCGAAGACGCCGCGCTCGCACCGCAACGAGGGCGACGAGCCAGTCGAGATGTGGGCCGTCTCGCGCCGGCTGGGCCGGAGCGACTCGACCAAGCTCGACGAGTTCTGGGAGGCCTCGCCCGAGGCGCGCCAGCACGCCGGCTGACCGGGATGACGAATCTCCTACTGGCGCTCAGGCAGCGGCGCGTAGCGGTGGTGGAGCATGAGGTCGTTGCCGTCCGGGTCCGAGAAGAAAGCCATGTGGCAGACGCCGGTGTCCAGAGTGTCGCCGGCGAACTTGACGCCCTTGGCCTCGAGTTCGGCGCGGGTGGCGGCGACATCGTCGCACCCTAGGGCCCATGGATTGCCCCGCTGGGCGACGAACGGCATGCCGACCTTCTCGGGCTCCCAGATGCCGAAGCACGTGTCGCCCGCCCACTGCTCATACTCAGCGTGCTCGTCCGGGCGAAGGCCAAGCGCCCGGCGGTAGAAGGTACGGGCGCGGTCGGCGTCCTGCGACGGAATGCCGATGAAATCGAGTCGCGTGATCATGCTGGAGATATATCGCCCAATGCGGTCAATCGTGGTCCTCAGCAGCGGGCCTCACCCGCGGTCTGGCTACCAGACCCTCCCCAGTCGAGCAGCTCGCGGAGCTGCGCCGGGCTGATGTTCCCCCCGCTGCAGATCAGCGCGACGCGCCGCCCTGTTAGCCGAGCGCCGAGCTTGTGGACGGCCGCCAGTGGCGCCGCTCCGGCGGGCTCGACGAGGTTCCGCGTGAACTCGATCAGCTCGAGCGTCGCAGCACGCAGCTCGTCATCGCTGA
>JAFAYP010000224.1 GCA_019240305.1 Solirubrobacterales bacterium | reverse complement strand
ACGGTTTCGCGGAGGTCGGACTCGGCGTGGCCGAGGTCGCCCAGCGTGCGTTGGACGAATTCGCGAGCCCCCGGCTCGTCGTGGGTGATCAGGGCGGTGAGCTGGATCGACTCCCAGTTGGCGAGCTGGACGTGCCTGGAGCTGCGCATCAGGAGGCGTTGCGCGGCGAGTGCGTCCAGGTGGCTTCGGCGGAATCCCTCGATGCCGCTCGCCACCGGTCCCAGCGCGACGCGGATGTCGGGGCACTGCTCGAGCGCGCTGTCGAGGGCTCTCGTGTCTGGAGGCCGGTTCGGCGCTACCCAGACCCACAGCGCGGCGGTGCTGGCCGTGACGGTCAGCGGTCTGGCCGCGCCCACCGTGGCGGCGAGCGCTTCGGCGACCCGCTGGAGGGCGGCGGCGTCGGGCACGGGCTGTTCGGTCCAGATCACCGCGGCGAGGTGGGGTTGGGTGAGGTCGTAGCCGAGGCGGGTCTCGGCGCCGCGCTGGGGGATCGGCGCCCCGTCGATGAGCAGCGCGATTGTCTCCAGGCGCTGGGCGTGGGTCCCGCGCGTCAGTTGCTCGCGCTCGAGTCGCACCCGGGCGGAGACGGCAGCGAGCGAGGCGTCGACGAACGTGAAGATGGACCGGGCGCTGTAGTCCAGCAGCGCTTGGAGCTCGTCGGGATCTGAGGTCAGGCCGAACGCGATCCTCATCCATTCCCGCCAGCTTGCGTTCTGGCCGGCCCGCCAGGCGCGAAGCACGCCCTCGTCGAGTCCGCGGCGCACGAGGTCGCGGGCGATCGTCAAGGGGTCGGGCCCAGGGTTGGGCGGAACTTCGGCTGCGGGGTCGCGCAGGATCGACTGCACCCAGAACAGGAGGTTGGCTCGATTGCTGCGGCGCATCGCGGCAACCAGCGCAGGATCTCCCGCCAGTGCCTGGTCCTGGTCGGCGAGAGTCGCGGCATCGACCGCGGCGAGCAGCTCGCCCGACGGCTCACCGCGCGAGTCGAGCATCTGCCGCGCGCCCGCCCGCATCAGCTCACACACACGGTCGGAGGGCGGCTGCCACGGCATCGAGCCACAGCCTACGCCCACAGGGCAGAACGCGCGCGAACAGCATCGTTTTTGGGCATTCGCCCATGGCCGATTGCCCCGCTCTGGGGGATGATCCCTACCAGCCCCGGCTCGCCGCGACTACGAAGAGAGGGACCTGGAGAGATGCAAACCGCTCAGCACAGCCGACGTCAGGACGTCACATTCACCTCGGACGGCACGCGGTGCGCCGCGTGGCTGTACCGGCCGGGAGGGACCGGACGTTCCCCGATCATCGTCATGGGCCATGGGCTGGGGGGGACGAAAGAGATGCGGCTTGACGCATTCGCGGAGCGCTTCAGCGCGGCGGGCTACGCATGCTTGGTGTTCGACTACCGCCATTTCGGCGCAAGCGGTGGCGAGCCGCGCCAGCTGCTCGACATCGACCGCCAGTTGGAGGACTGGGCGGCGGCGATCCGATTCGCCCGCAAGCTCGATCGGGTGGATGCAGACCGCGTGGTGTTATGGGGCACGTCGTTCGGCGGCGGTCACGTGATCGTCGCCGGCGCGCGTGATCGGCGGGTGGCGGCAACCATCGCCCAGTGCCCGTTCACCGACGGGCCCGCCGCGGTGCTCAAGGCCCATCCGCTCAGTCTCCTGAAGGCGGCCACGCTTGGCCTGCGCGACCTCGCGGGCTCGGCGGTGGGTCCCCGGACGACGATGGTGGCGACGGCTGGGCCGCCTCGGTCGGCGGCGCTGATGGCCGCGCCCGACGCCGAACCGGGTTATCTCGCGCTGGTTCCATCCGGTGCACCATTCCGCAACGAGGTCGCAGCACGGTTCGCGCTCCGCGTGGGCCTGCACCGCCCGGGCCGCGAGGCGGCCAGGCTCACGTGCCCGGCGCTGTTCTGCATCTGCGAGCACGACACCGTCGCACCAGCGCGCGCCGCTCGGCGCCACGCCCGGCACGCGCCCCGGGGTGAGGTCCGCCTGTACCCGTACGGCCACTTCGACATCTACCTGGGTGAACCGTTCGAGCGCGTCGTCGCCGACCAGATCGAGTTCCTCAGCCAGCACGTCCCGGCCACCTGATAGTCACACCCAACCACGCGAAAGCAGGGAGAGAGAGCAGAAATGGTTCGCTATGAACTAGCCGGTCGCACGATCGCCATCACCGGTTCCACCGGCGGCCTGGGCAACGCCCTGGCCGCAGAGCTCCGCAGGCGCGGGGCGAACATCGCCCTCATGGATCTCAACTCTGAAGCGCTGGCCCGGCAGGCCAGCTCGCTGGGCGGCCCGGATGCCGCCCGTGCCTACAACGTCGATGTCCGTGACATGTCCACACTACAGGCGGCGATGGATGCGGCAGCCGCGGAGTTCGGTCACCTGGACGTCGTCATCGCCGGAGCCGGCGTCGAGGTGATGAGCACGATGGCACTCCTCGATCCGGAGCAGTTCGAGCAGACGATCGACATCAACCTCACCGGCGTCTGGCGCACGTTTCGCGCCGCGCTGCCGCACGTGCAGAGCGCGAAGGGATACCTGCAGGCGATCTCCTCGATGGCCGCCTTCGTGCACAGCCCGTTGCAGGCTCCGTACACGGCCAGTAAGGCCGGCGTGTGGGCCATGAGCGACAGCATCCGGCTCGAAGTCCGCCACCTCGGTGTCGATGTCGGCACCGTCCATCCGACCTTCTTCAGTACGCCGATGATGGACCGAGTGCTCGCTAACCCGGCCGGCCGACGCCTCTGGGGCGAGCACAAGAGCCCCCTTTGGAAGATGGTGCCGCTCGAGCTCGTCGTCGCCGAGACCGTGGCCGCGATCGAGCGCCGCGCCGCCATGACCGTCGTCCCCAGACGCATCGGTGCGATCGCCCGTGCAGCAGGTTTTGCTCGACCGCTGATCGATCGGGTCGGCTGGCCGGGGAACACGATCGAGCAGACCATCGACCTCGTGAATCGTGACCGTGCCGACGTACCAGACCACGACCCCGTATCCGAGGACCGCGGGACGCAATTGTTCCGCAGGCGAGGAGCCATGCATCAGTCGCTCGGTGGTCGCTTGGCCTGAGCCCGGAATCTGGACGGTCACCGCCGGCCACGGTCCGGACAACGAGGCGCTCGTCGCCTGGAGCCCTCACGGACCCTGTCAGCGGCCGTCCAGGACGGCTGACCCTCGCGGTCAGCTCCGCCTGCTGAAGCGGATCAGCGCGCCGGCGCGGTCAAACCCGAGCCGGAGGTAGATCGAACGGCCGACCTTCGACGCGTCAAGCGACACATGTCGCACCCCCGCGTCCCGTGCGGCGTGGAGCGCATGCGCGGTCATGGCCAGCCCGATGCCACGACCACGCCAGCCTGGATCCGTGTTCACGAACATGACCGTCCCGTACGAGCCGAAGACCCCGTATCCGGAGGTTGCCCGTACTCGGCCCTCCCCGTCGAGCGCGGCGAGCAAGCGGAACGCGGGGGGCAGCGACCGTAGATAGTCGGCGAATGCGACGGGCGGACCCGTTATCGCCGTTGTCGCTGACATCGCGGCCGCGACGGCGTCGGCGAGCGCGACGCCAGTGGGATCGTCGGCCAGGCGGCGCACGGGCAACAACGTGAGATCGTCAGGCAACGACGGCGCGGGGACGGTCGACAGGTCACCCGAGACCATCGCCGTCGCGGTGTTCGAGCTCCACCCCAGCCGGTCCGCGACGAGCTGAGCGCATCGTTGCGCCGGCCGGAGGACGCGGATCATGCCGGCCTGGGCGGCGGGCAGCACCACAGCGAGCGGGTCGTACGCCCGGTCGTCGGTGACCAGGAGCTGGACACGCGGATGCTCGTCGGCGCCCAGCACGCCATGCAGGCCTGCCGTCGCAATTGTCGTCCCACCCGGATCCATCGAACGGCATTGGGCGAGGAACGCCTCCGCGTAGAGGTCGACTGATCCGGCAGGCATGCGCCCGAGCATAGGCGCGTGGCCGAGTCGTGCCCCAGGGCTATGCTCCGCCGACCCAACGCGAGGAGCGAGATGAAAGTAATCGGAGCCGGACTGCCACGG
>JAFAYP010000082.1 GCA_019240305.1 Solirubrobacterales bacterium | reverse complement strand
GGCAGGAAGTTCGAGATGATCGTGACGGTGTCGGGGTCGTCAGGACTGACGAATGCATACAGATCTGTGTTGTCGGCAACCGGATCCTTGCTGATCGCCGGCGCCTCGCGGTGAGACGACATGTGTCTGTTACCTCCGAAAGCTAGTGGATGGGTGTGGGGGTCAGTTGGTGGCGTTGTAGATCCGGGCGGCCAGCTTCTTGTCGCGCACTGTGACCTCGCGGTCGCCGCGCATGACAGAGATCTCGCCCGCGCGCGGGTCGCTCAGGTACGCGACCACGGGCTCCTCGCCGGCGACGGCATCGGCACTCGCGTCCTCGGCGAGAAGCGCGCCGAATACGGTCATGCCGGCAGCTGCGGCGGCTGAGCCCTTGACGAAGCCAAGTCTGGTGAGCTCACTCACGGTGTTCTCCTTTGGTGGTGGTGGTCGCACCGCGGCCGAGTCCCCGGGGTGAGTGGCAGTCACTCGGCTGCTTGCCCGCTATACGAGGCGGCGGGGCAAGCCGATCAATGAGCGGCAAAAAGTTTTGCCGCGCGCTTCACGTACACGGGCCGCGCGGTGAAGCGTTCCGTCGGGACAGGCGACGGCTCATCACCCCGGCGGGAGCGTCCCAGAAAGCACCACCCCCGGCTTTGCGCACTTCCGGGCCGCCCGCTGGAACGCGGGCGAGCCCGGGTTGAACCTGCCGTTGAACTCCTGGTCGATCGATCCGTCGATGAGCTTGGGGTCGGGATAGCCAGGGACATCGTGGGCCCGCATGCAGGCGGCGGCCTTGAGCGCCTTCTGGAAGGCCGGCTCCTCCTGCGCTTGCGTTACCTGCTGCCCGGCCGAGCCCAACGATCCGCAGGCTTGCTGGGCGGCCTGCAGGGCCGGCGAGCTCGCAGTCAGGTCGCCGACCGGAGTCGAACTTCCGTTTTCGACTCGGACGGAAGGGCGGAGCTGGAACTCCCCCTGCCCGTTGGGGTCCGGGAAGTCGGGCACTCCGTGCGATCGCATGCAGCTCGCGTAGGTGAGCGCCGCCGACATCGCTTTGCTCGGCGCGCTCACGTGTGCGCCCCCGCCGCAGCCCGCAAACAGCCCGGCGCTCAGCAGCGCAATCCCGACCCCTCGACCGACACTCATGATCGGATGTCGTAGCTGACCAGCGATCGCGGTGGCAGGGTCGCTGTGAAGGCCCCCTTCTTCACCGTGATCGGGCGTTGTGCGGCGAGCGAGTGGGACGTGTCGGTCACGTAGGGCGTGACCTGCGCTGCGTCGACCCCGCGCACCGAGAAGGTCGCGACGTGGCGGCTCCGTGCGCTGTTCAGCACCACCACCGCGGTTGACCCGTCGCTGTTGCGGAAGGCGCTCACCTCGAGGCCGGAACCGCCGCTTGTCGCTGTCCCGATGCGGATGGCGCCGGGGCGGATGAACCGGCTGAAGCTCGCGAACGCCCAAAGGCGACCGGAGGTGGCGACGGTGTTGCCGTTGACATCCACCAGTCCCGTGTTGGGGCCGGTCACGGTCGTCGTACTCGTGTTCGCGCCCCACAGGTAGAGGAACGCGCCCAGGTGCGCCGCGGTCAAGCCGGTGTAGATGTTCTGCGCCCAGATGAAGCCTGAGGACTGTGAGCCGTCGTCCCAGGCCGGGTCGAACGGCCCGGTGTCGAACGGCGCCCACTCGGTCTGCCAGACCGGCTTGCTCCAGCCCTTCAACGGCGAGTCGAGCGGGACGAAGTAGCCGTGGCTGGTGAACAGCGCCGTCGCCGTGTTCGCTGCCTTATCGGTCTCGATCGCGGCCGCGAACCGCTGCGCCCAGTCCCAGTTGATGCTCGCGCAGCACTCGGCGCGAGTCGAAACGCCGGACCGGGCGAGCGTCGCGCCGAGGATCGCCATGAAGTTGGCCGTCTGCGCCGGGCTCATGATCATGCTGTCCTGGGGAGGTGCGATCGTCGTCTCGTTCTCCGGGCCCACGTAGGTGAGCGGTACGCCCGCGGCGGCGTAATCCTTCGCGTACTGCACGAGGTAGTTGGCGTACGCCTGCCGCCAGTCACCGGTCTTGCAGCGCGTGCCCTGGACCCCGCACACCGTACCGCCGTGGATTGCCGAGTCGTTGGTCTTCATGAACCCTGGCGCGCTCCACGCATCGGCGAACACGCTGGCGCCATAGTCGGCCTCGATCTGCTTGGCGAACCACAGCTGTCCCTGATCCTGGTCGATCTCGGCGAGCGTCAGATAGGACGGCTGCGCGGTCGGGCGGGTCGGCGCCTCAGGCTCGATCGTGAAGCCCTTGTCGGCGCTGATCTCGTTGCGCAGGATCGTCAGGCCCGCTCCGCGGCTCGGGCTGTAGAGCAGGCTCAGCACCCGCTGCTGGACCGAGGCCGGCATGCCCATCAGCGCCTTGGCCTGCCCGAACCCCTCGGACACGCCAAACCCGGCGATCCGCTGATACTGCTGGGCAGCGTTGATCGTGATCGTGGCTGTGGCTGTCGGGGAGGAGCCGGTGCTCGCAGCGCCTGAGGAGCCGCCACCGCAGCCGGCGGCTAGCAATGGAACCGTGGCCGCCGCACACCACGCCACCGGCCACCTAAGGATTCGGACCGCCCGCAGGAACACTTCGTGGTTGGCGAACATTTCAGGTCAAGGAGTTGCTGGCGGTCGAAGCCACGGCGGCAGGCACTCGCTTGCGGCGATCCATCGCGAATCATGAGATTGCATGCGGCGCAAGTCCTTGGGCCGACCGACACGCGGGAGCGTGCGTCACGCGGGGTTACACGGCGGTTATCGTGTTATGTCGCTGTAACCCGCCCTGCGCAATCTTCCGTGCTGTGGCGACCGGCCCAATGATGCACAAGCCGCTCTCGCGAGGGCTCCATCCGCGCCCGACGGTTCGCTGGCGGCTGACGCTGCTCTACAGCGTCCTGTTCGTGGCCTGCGGCGCCGCGCTGCTGGCGATCACGTACTACCTGTTCGAGAGGTTCGCGTTCGAGCCACCCGACCGGATCGTCGGTCCGGACGGCCGCACGATTGCGCAGTTGGCGAAGGTCCCGACGGTCATAGACGCTCAGCGCGCGATCGGCCTGCACCGACTGCAGGTCTACTCGGGGATCGCGCTTGGGATCATGGCCATCGTGTCGGTGGTCCTCGGCTGGCTCGTTGCCGGGCGCGTGCTGGCGCCGTTGCGGACGATCACCGCGACGGCTGAGCGGATTTCGGAAGAGAATCTGCACGAGCGTCTCGCGATGAGCGGTCCCCGGGATGAGCTCCGCCTGCTCGCCGACACGATCGACCGCCTGCTGGAGCGCCTGGAGGCGGCATTCGATGCCCAGCGACGATTCATCGCCAACGCCTCGCACGAGCTCCGCACCCCGCTGGGGATGATGCGCACGACGCTGGATGTCGCGATCGCTAAGCCCGGCGGTGTGCCGCCCCAGATGCGTGAGCTGGACGCCGAGCTGCGGCTGGACCTCGATCACTGCGATCGGCTGCTGGAGAGCTTCCTCGCGCTGGCGCGCGCTCAGAACGGTCGCGTGTTCCCGCGTGACCAGGTCGCGCTTGAACTCCTGATCACGGACGCGCTCGGCGCCAGGGCCGGGCAGATCGCCACCAAGCGGCTGGCCGTCGAGACACATGTCAGCCCGGTCGAGGTGGCCGGCAGCCCCACCCTGCTCGCGCGGATGGTTGAGAACGTGGTCGAGAACGCAGTGCGCCACAACCAACCCGACGGCGCGATCAAGCTCACCCTCGCCCCCCTCGGCGGACACCATGCGCAGCTCACCGTCGACAGCAGCGGCCCAGTACTCGACCCGTCCGCCGTTGCAGAGCTGACCCAACCGTTTAGACGCCTCGGTCAGGACAGGGTTGGATCACAAACCGGCCATGGTCTGGGCCTCTCGATCGTCGCCGCGGTCGCCGCGGCGCACGATGGCCGCCTCGAGCTCCAAGCCCGTTCCGAAGGCGGACTCCGCGTACGGATCACGCTGCCTGGCCCCGCACCCCAGCCGCTCGCGGGGGCCACCGGATGAGGGTCCTTGTCGTCGAGGACATCCCCCGCCACGCCAACCGGATCGCCGAGGGCCTGCGCGACCAGGGCATGGCGGTCGATGTCGCCTACGATGGCCACGAAGCGCTCGCGAAGCTCAATCTCACCGCCTACGACGTAGTGCTCCTCGACCGTGATCTTCCCGGTATCCACGGCGACCAGCTCTGCCAGCTCGTCACCCGCATTGACGAGCCACCGATGATCCTCATGCTGACCGCGGCCGGCGCCGCCACCGACCGCGTCGAAGGACTGGCGCTCGGAGCCGACGATTACCTTCCCAAACCGTTTCACTTTCCCGAGCTCATCCTGCGCATCCGGGCCCTCGGCCGCCGCAAACCAGCCGCCCGCCAGCGGACCCTGCAAGTCGCGGGAATCGAACTCGATCAGCTCACCGGCATCATCACCCGGCAAGGACAAACGATCGCGCTCACCGCAAAGGAACGAGCCGTGCTCGAAGCCCTGCTCAAAGCCAGCCCCGCCCCGCTCAGCACCGAACAGCTCCTCCGGCAGGCGTGGGACGAGAACGCCGACCCGTTCACCAACACCGTCAAGGTCACCATCGCCCGGCTCAGACGCAAACTCGGCCCGCCCGAGGTGATCCACACCACGCCCGGAATCGGCTACCGAATCACCGAAACACCGTAAGCGCCACCTGGCGCACGGCGTTCGCTTATGAGTTCCATAAGGGTTTGGCCTGAGTGGCGGACCCGACTGCTACACGAAGAGGTAATAACGGGGACCGTCCACAGCGAGGCGTTATCGATGTGCATTACCGATCGCAACAGCAACACGAAGACTCTCGGCCGTAGTGCCGCGGGGTCGACGGCGATGGAGGAGATCGCGCGCCGCTGGCGCGTCAGGTCGGCCAGCGTCCGCAACGCCCTGGCCGGCATCCGTGACCCGCGGCTGCGTGCTGAGATCCAGCGGCTGATCGACGCGCATTCGACGGGTAAGGCGCCCGAGCGGCTGCCGCTTCCCGAAGAACGGTCCGAGGCGCTCGCCGCGTTGTGCGAGGCGCTTCTGCGGCAATTCGACGACGACGAGGCGGGCGCTGCCGAGATTCGCCTCGTCGTCCACAAGCGCGACGGGATGCCCACCGAGGGGTCAGCCGGGCCCGAGCCAGATTCCACGTCGGCCGTCGATGCCGACGAGGCCGAGCTGGTGTGGCGACTCCGACGAGCGCTCGCCTCGTCGGGGGAAGGGATCGCGGACGTCGCGGAGGCACTCGAGGAACGTGGCGAGGCCGTCAATGACAAAGGTCGCGAGCTGCTCCAGGACGAGGTCCGCGCCGTCGAGGTGGAGATTGCCGTCTTGAAGACGCTCCTGTCCGACCAGGTCGATTGGGACGGGGAGTGCAGGCGCCTACTCGCGGATGAGCTCCCGCCGTTCGAAGCCGACGTTCTCGACGACGACCAAGACGACGGAGACTTCGAAGGCGACTAGGCCGCCGGGGGCTCTACGATCGCCGCAGGAGCTCGGGCGGGAGGGCTTTGGGGCCGTCCGGGTAGATCCAGGCGAGGGTTTCGTTGGTCATCTCGAGCGTGTTAGCGGGCTCGGGCGGGGCGCCCACAATCAACCACAGCTGGTCGTCGCCGGTGTCGTTGAACAGCTGCCGGACGTGATGTGGCTCGACGAGCAGACTGCTGAGCGTCGTAAGCGTGTGCAGGTCCTGCTCCACGCGGATGCGACCTGTCCCCTGGAGCAGCAGATACAGCTCATGGGTGTCGCGGTGGCGGTGTCGTGTCGATGCCTGCCCGGGCGTCAACCGCCACAGCCGAGCCCCGAGGGTGGTGGCTTCGAGCTGCTTGCCTAGGTCGGTGTTGAGCACGCCCATCTGGTTAGACGGGCGCCAGAAGGCATCATCGGCGGGCAGAGTTCGATAGCTCACATGGTCCTCGGTCGGGTTTGGGTGGCGGGTGTGATGGTCCACTGCGCGGCGCGATGCCTCAAGATTGATCGCGTCAACATGAACGAGCTCTTGACGACCGCCGAGGTGGCACGACGTCTCGGCGTCAAGCGGGAGACCGTGTATGCGTACGTCAGCCGCGGGCTGCTCGCGCGCGCTCCGGCGAGCCGGCGTGGTCGCTCGTTGTTCGACGTGGCCGCGGTGGACGCCCTCGCCGACGGCGCGCGCCGTCCGAACCGCTCCGGCGCTATCGACGTCACCGTGCGGACCGAGCTGACCGCGCTCGATCCGGCGGGCAGCCTGTTCTACCGCGGGCACAATGTCGTGTCGCTGGCGCGACACAGGAGCTTCGAGGCGGTCGCAGGGTTGCTCTGGGACCGGGACCCCGGCGCGCCGTGGCGGCTCGATAGGCGCGATCGTGCGCTGCTCGCGGCGGTCCGCGCAAGCCTGCCGGCCGACGCGGCCGCAACGGACGTGATCCCGGTGGCTGTCGCCTCGCTCGGTGCGGCCGATCACACGGCGAACGATCGGCGCCCCGCGACCATCGTCGCCATCGCCGGCCGGATTTGCGCCGGCGCCGCGGCGATGCTCGGGGCCGACGTGGCCGCGCCGACCTCGACCGCCGAGCGCCTGTGGCGAGTGCTCTCGACGCGCGCCGACAGGGCCGCTCCGCCGCGCCTGGCGGTTGTGAACGCCTCGCTGGTGTTGATGGCCGATCACGAGCTGTCGGCCTCGGCGCTTGCCGCGCGAGTAGCGGCCTCCGCGTGGGCCGATCCGTATCGGGTCGTCCTCGCGGGGTTGGGGCCGCTCGGCGGGGTGCTGCACGGCGGTGCCTCGCTCGTGATCGGACAGGTTCTCGCCGAGCTCGAGTCACCCGACAGCGCACGCTCCGCGCTGGAGAGTCTGCTCGCCAGCGGCCCGGTGCCCGGCTTTGGCCACAGCGTCTACCGCGACCGCGACCCTCGAGCGGACTACCTGCTGGAGCGCATACCGATCGTTGCGGTAGACCCTGCCCGGGCTCGGGTTATCCAAGCGCTCACCGACGCGGCCCGTGAGCTGGGGCTGCCGGCGCCAAATGCAGACTTCGCGCTCGCGGCACTGAGCTACGCGATGGATCTGCGTCGGGACGCGGCGGCGACGATCTTTACCGTGGCGCGGATCGTGGGCCTGATCGCGCACGCACTCGAGGAGTACCCGCACCGCCTGCGCTTTCGACCCCGGGCCACCTACCTCGGAACCGCGCCCCGCGCCTGACCCCCCGGCGCAAAGAGCCGACCTGGCACCGCGCCGGCTCCTGATCAGCACCCGCCGCCGGCGGGATCGGTCGCGAGGAAGCGCTTCCAGATCTCACCCAGGGCGATCTGGTCGGTCGGGCTGAGGCGCCCGAGGAAGACCTCGCGGACGCCTCGGAGGTGGGTGCGGCGGGCAGCTCGGAGCTTTTCGGCGCCGGCATCGGTGAGCTCGGCGTATTGACCGCGGCCATCGGTCTCGGCTGCGCAGCGGGTGACGTAGCCGAGCTGGCAGAGACGATCGACCAGGCGGGTCAGTCCGCTGCGGCTGAGCAGGACGCCGTCGGCAATCTCCGACATCCGCATGCGACGGTCGGGCGCATCGCCGAGGAACATGAGGACCTCATAGGAGGAGACCGACAGGTGGTGTTCGGAGCGCATCTGGGTATCGAGAGCCTGGGTGGCCCGGGCGTGGGCCTGGAGCATCCCGCGCCAGGCGGCAAGCTCTTGCTCGGAGAGCGCCCGACTGGAGGTGGTGTCGGTGGCGGTGGCGATGGTGAAAAGCGTAGCATGTAGTTGCAGGTGCAATTACCTGCTATAGTTGTACCTGCAACTACTCGTGGCCGATCCCTGACCACGGCCATCCCGAGGAGGACCTCCGATGAAGCTTGAAGGCATGCATCACATCACGATGATCACCGGCGACGCCCGCAAGAACGTCGAGTTCTATGCGAACGTCCTTGGTCTCCGGATGGTCAAGAAGACGGTCAACTTCGATGCGCCGGAGGCCTACCACCTTTACTTCGGCGATGAGCGGGGGTCGGCCGGCTCGATCCTGACCTGGTTTGAGTTCGCGGGCGCGCGCTCCGGGCGCGCCGGCGCGGGCATGATCCACACCATCCAGCTCGGCGTCGGCACCGAGGCGGCGCTGGACTTCTGGGCCGATCGGCTCGCCGGCAACGGGTACGACACCCAGCGCGGAGAGGGCACGCTGGCTTTCGAGGACTACGACGGCTTGCGGTTCGAGCTGGTCGTCGCGAACGACGGCAACCCGCCGCTGCGGGCCTGGCATCCCGAGGTGCCGGCCGAGCACGCGATTCTCGGCGTCGAGGGGGCCCGCGCGTACCGCGGGCGTGGGCTCGACGCCGACCGCGAGCTGCTCACCGAGACGCTCGGCTTCACCGATCTAGGCGACGGCGAGTATCGCCTCGACGGAGCGGAGCGCCACTTCCACTGGGGTTACGACGAGCCGCCGGCGGAGCGCGGGATCCCGGGCGCAGGCAACGTCCACCACATCGCCTGGCACTCATCCGACGCGGACCACACCGCTTGGCAGCGGCGCGTCGCCGAGGCCGGCATGCAGGTCACGCCGGTGATCGACCGCGACTACTTCCTTTCGATCTACTTCCGCCAGCCGCAGGGCGTCCTGTTCGAGATCGCCACGACTTCGCCCGGCTTCGCGATCGACGAGGACCCAGGGCACCTCGGCGAGGAGCTCCGGCTCCCGGCCCAGCACGAGCACCTGCGCCCGCAGCTCGAGCGGCTGCTGACGCCGTTGACCAACCCCCGCGCCGGGCAGCGCGTCGAGGCGTAGGCCATGAGCACGCTGATCTACGCAGAGCGGCCGGCGTCAGGCGATCCAGCCGGCCTGCTCGTCCTCCATCACGGGCGGGGTGCCGATGAGCGAGACCTCTTCGGCCTCGCCGACATCCTCGACCCGCAGCGGCGTCTGCACGTCGTCACCCCCCGCGCCCCGTTGACGATCGCCGGGGGCTACCACTGGTACGTGGTGCCGCGCGTGGGCTATCCGGACCCGAGAACCTTCCACGCTGCCTACGACCGGCTCGCCGCCTTCCACGACGAGCTGTGGGAGCGCACGGGAATCGCCCCCGCCAACACCATCCTCGGTGGCTTCTCGATGGGCACGGTCATGAGCTATGCGCTTGCCCTCCCCGGGGACCGGCCCAAGCCGGCCGGAATCCTCGCGTTCTCTGGCTTCATCCCCACAGTCGACGGCTGGCAGGCGGACCTCGGATCGCGGTCGGAGCTCCCGGTGTTCATCGCCCACGGCCGCCGCGACCCGATCATCGATGTGCAGTTCGCCCGCCAAGCCCGGAAGGTGCTCGAGGCCAGTGGTCTGCCGGTCGAGTACCACGAGTCCGACGCCGTCCATCAGATCGACCCCGCCCACGTTCCCACCGCGGTCCACTGGCTGTCCGGCGCCACGACCGGCGAGCGCACGACCGTCGCACACGAAAGGTGAGGAGCATGCGCAAGATCCAGAGCCAGGGCGTCCATCACATCACGCTCGTAGGCGCCGATCGGCAGACCTCGATCGATTTCTGGGAGGGGGTGCTGGGGATGCCGTTCGTCTTCGAGCAGCCCAACCTCGACCGACCCGAGGAGAGCCACCTGTACTTCGACCCGGGCGACGGGCGACTGATAACCGTCTTTACCAACGAGCAACGCGTGCCCGACTCCACTCACACCTCAACCGCCGCGGGGTCCGTTCACCACATCGCATTCAATGTCTCGAACGCGACATTCCGCCAGACCGTTGAACGGCTGGATGAGCGCGGGATCACGCACAGCGGCGTCAAGGACCGCGGATTCATGGACTCGATCTACTTCCGCGATCCGCTCGGGCTGCTGATCGAGCTCGCCTCCTATCGCTTCGAGCCGCCGGTCAATTTCACGCACGCCGACGTGCTGCTTAAGGCCCACCGGATCCGGGTCGAGCGCGGCGATTACAACATCGCGCCGATCCACCTGGCCGACGCGCTCGAGGAGTTGACGAGGAGTTCGCGTGAGTCCCTGTCCGACGACCAAGCGCCGACGGACCCCGACACCTAGTGCGTGTAGGTGCCGACCAGCCGCGCCTGCTCGAGCACGTGATCCTCGATCCGGTCGATCAGAGCGCGCCGATCCAGACCGGGCTCCAGGTTCAGATCGTAGTCGAGCGCGTACACCCAGAAGTAGTAGTGATGGGTGCCGTGGCCCGGCGGAGGTGCCGGTCCGCTGTACCCGGTGTTGCCAAACGAGTTCTTTCCCTGGGTGACTCCCTCGCCGCCCTCGCCGAGGCCGGTGGCGTCGGCCGGGATCCCGTACGCGACCCAGTGCGTGAAGCCATCAACCAGCGGCGCATCGGGATCGTGCATGACGACCGCGAAGGACCTCGTCCCCTCCGGCACGCCAGACCATTCGAGCGCCGGCGACACGTCCTCGCCGTCGCCGGTATGCCGCTCCGGGATCGGTTTGTGGTTCTCGAAGGCCGGTGAGGAGATGCGTAGATCCGCGACGTTCAGCTTCTGTGCCATGTCACTGCCGTACCCGCGCCGCCGGCGTATGAATCAACGTGCTACCGCCGTACCGGATTGAGCGGAGCGGACGCGCGACGGCGTTCGTTGCTCGCCGGGGTCTTCCCGCGATCGGCGGCATCCAGCATCGGCTTGATGCGCCGGTTAACCAACAGCGCCGGGAGCGCCGGCAGCGCCAGGTTGAACACGCGGTAGACCACAACTGCGGCAAGCGCTGGAAGGACCGGCTGACCGACCCAGTGCAGCGAGAACGTCATCAGCACCTCGGTAACGCCGGCGCCGCCTAAGGGCATCGAGCGCCTGGTGAGGGCATAACCGGTGGCGTACGCCACGACCACCTCGCCGACGCCCAGCCGCAGCCCGATGAAGCGAGTCGCGCCGTAGAACGACGCGATGTCGAGCGCCCAATAGAAGATCATCCCCGCCCACGCCTCCCAGCAGCAGGCAAAGCTTCGCACGAGCGTGCGCAGGATCTCAATCGCGTTCATGGCCCGGCCCAGCCGGGCGCGCCAGCGGCCGCCCTTTGCCTCGATCCGTTTCCGGCGCGCCTCGGTCGCGAGCGAAAAGCCGAGCGCGAACCCGATCGGCACGGCAATCGCCCACGGCCAGAGCAACGACGGCATCGGACGGTGATCTCCCATGACGAGCAACACGACCGCGCAAAGCCAGGCCGCTGGTGCGAGCAGAGCCCACTCGAGCGATCCCAGGCCCAGCACCCGGATCGTCGCGGCATGCTCGTCGTCCTCGATCGCGTGCAACACGCGTTTGTCGACCGCGAAGCCACCGCCCGGGGCGAACGGC
This sequence comes from Solirubrobacterales bacterium, assembly GCA_019240305.1. GTDB lineage: Bacteria > Actinomycetota > Thermoleophilia > Solirubrobacterales > Solirubrobacteraceae > Palsa-465. Next base: position 1,110 of record JAFAYP010000082.1, on the reverse strand, counting down.
GCAAAGCCCAAAATCACGGCGCGCAGCGCGAGTGCCATCCGTAGCTTGGCCCCGCCGTGGGCGGCCGCCACCGCCCGGTAGCACAGCGCGTAGGTTGCGATCGCGACCAGCGCGGTGCACAGGGACAGCACCAGCCAAGGCCAGTGCGGATGCGGCCAGGCATTCACGAACCCGCCAAGGCCGTATGCCGCGGCGATCGCCACGATGGCACCAGCGGCGAGCAGCAACGCCGCCACCGTCAGCCTGATCGGATGGGCACGCGCTCGTTGCACGGCAAGTGGCTACCCACCGCGATTGCCGTGAAGCCCGCGCCGGCGATTTTCTCACCGCACTTACCTCTCGGTGGGTCTTGCCACCGCCGAGGCGATCACGGCGTCCTCCCAGGACATGCCGGTGCTCTTGAAGAACCGAGGCCCCGCTGCCGCGAGGAGCACATCGACGTTCCCATGGTCCCGGCCGACCATGTCGACGCGTTCGATCGGGCGCTCCGCGCGCAGGGCGCTCACGTGTGCGTGTGCCTGCGGCCCGCGGCCGAACACCAGCAGCCGTTTCGCGTCCGGGGTCGCGAGGTGCCGGACGGCCAGCGCCGAGACCGCGGCCGTGCGCAGGTTCGTGAGTGCGATTCCGTCCACCAGGGCAGCGGGTGCGAGGGTCGCTTCATCGAACACGACACAGATGCCCTGGATCCGCGGATCCCCTCCGACCGTGACAAGTTTCACGACCGGCTGCCTCGCCGCGGTCGACGGCATCACGAGCAACTGCCCGCTCGCGAGCTCCACTGCCCCCCGGGGCGCGTCCGCCTCCGGATCGAGGCCACCCATAAGCGCTTGCTGGAGGGCCTCGACCGCTTGCGCGGCGCTCAGGCGCGCCGCGACCTCGGTGTCGGAGATGAACCGTAGGTTCACCGCAGGACGAAGCCGGTCCCGAGCGGATCGCGAGGGTCCAGAACGAAGCGATGCTCCCCGGTGCGAAACGCCGTGCCTTCGACCTCGGTGAGCACCCCCGCCGGTGAGCGCCCGATCGCGCGCGCGTGAAACGTCGTCTCGACGATCGAGTCGTTACGCCAGGTTTCTCCCAGCGCGATCGCGCCGTCGGCGTCGAGCAGGGCCG
>JAFAYP010000144.1 GCA_019240305.1 Solirubrobacterales bacterium | reverse complement strand
CCCGGCTGTCCCCTGTACGTTGGGCTCGATCTCGGTCAGCTCGTGCGCCTCGAGCCATCTGAGCCCGGGGACCCCGTTGGCGCTGGCGCGTTCGGCCAGGCGGCGCAGCGGCTCCACCTCGTGCTGGGCGGTGGCCACCACGACCTTTCCGCAGGCGTCGTAGGGGAGGCCCTGGGCGGCGCAGTAGTCGCGCAGCAGCCCGAGCCCGCGCCGGCAGAGCCGGGCCTTGAGCGACCCTGGGGCGTAGTAGATACCGGCGTGGACCACCCCGCTGTTGTGCGAGGTCTGGTGGGCGGCGATCTCCGGCTCCTTCTCGAGCACGATGACGTCGGCCTGCGCGTTCTCGGACAGCGCGAGCTGGCGGGCGGTGGCCAGGCCGAGGATGCCGGCGCCGACGATCACGTAGCGCATGGCTGGGAGCTTACGGATGAGGGTGCTCGCGAAGTGTCCGGACGGGGCCGCGGGGCCCCAGGGACGCCGAGCGAAGCGAGGCCCCCTATGACCCCCCGAGCCCGCGCTCCTCGGCGGCCTTGTAGGCGATCTGGAGGAAGTCGGACACGGTCAGCGCGGTGAGCGTCGAGGCGGTCACGCGGGTGGCGCGAGGGGCGAACAGCAGCCCCGCGTGGAACGCGCCCGAGAACCACAGGCCCAGGCAGTAGGGGCAGATCAGGAGCTCGCCGACCGCCCGGCGCGCACCCTCGCCACGGGCGCGCTCCTCGACCTCGGCGGGGCCGCCACGGCCCTGGTACTCGGTGAACGGGGCGCGCACGAACGTGGTGATCTTGTCTTTGGCCACCAGGCGCGAGAGCTTGTGGCTGGCCGTGCCGATCAGGAGGACGTCCTGGACGCCGATGCGATCGGGCAGACGCCCCCGTCGCTTGGCGGCCAGTAAAGCGCCGCCGAAGGCGGCGTTGAATATCGAGGCCATCGCCGCGTAGGTGCGAAACGGCGGGCGCTCATGCGGCTCCGCGTAGGTCTCAAAGGCGTCCTTGGCCTCCCGGGTCAGAGCGTCGACACTCATCGACGTCAAGCGCTACCCGCGGCGGCGAGCGGGAAACGCTCGAACATCCGTGGAGGTTTGGGGCCGCGGGACTGTGCACCGCTCGGATATCCGATGAGCCGGGGCGTGTGATGTGGCCAGGCCGGGCACGTATTTCGATCATGAACAACGAGTGGCGAGCACCCTGCGTCCCACATGCCTGCGCGCTCGTCCGGTCTAGAGCCACCGCCCGCGCATCGCCCATGCCACGAATCTGGCCCCGTGAAAGTAAGGAATCGAGAAGAAGGCCGCGAAGGGTAGAAACAAACCAGGGCTTCCGGAGTCTTCTCTAGTGCAAGGAACGACGGTGGATCGACGTCAGTCCCTTGGTTCGACAAACGTCGAACAAATGCTATAATTCGATCCGTATCGAACTATGGACGACATGAGGATGGAATTGGACAACTTTGAAGATCGTCGGACCAGCGCCTCGACGCGGACCGACAAGCACGAAACCGCCCGGCGGGTTCGGACCAGCGGGACCAAGCGTGCCGCTGCGAGCGCTAACCGCCGCCAGAACCGGCGTCGTCGCACGCATGCGGGCGCCCCGGTGGATACCGCGGCCGAGCTCCGCGCGACCACCGAGGAAGGCAGCAGCACCGGCGTCGTCGAATCGCTCGAGCTGTTCCTCCGGCGGGCTCGTCTGCATCCGCTGCTGACCGCGGCGGAGGAGATCGAGCTGGCCAAGCGGATCGAGCGTGGTGACCTCGAGGCCAAGGAGCGGATGATCAACGCCAACCTGCGGCTGGTCGTCTCACAGGCCCGCCGTTACCAGGGCCACGGCCTCCCGATGGAGGATCTGGTCCAGGAGGGCATGCTCGGCCTGATCCGCGCCGTGGAGAAGTTCGACTGGCGCCGTGGCTTTAAGTTCTCGACCTACGGCACGCTGTGGATCCGGCAGGCCATTCAGCGCGGCCTCCAGAATCACGGACGGACGATCCGGGTTCCGGTGCACGTGTCTCAGCGCCAGGTCAAGGTGCGCAAGATCGAGTCGGATCTCAGCACCAAGCTCGGGCGTGAGCCGACCGACGAGGAGATCGCCGCGGTGGCCGAGCTGCCGCTCGAGGACATCTCCGAGCTGCGGGAGCTCAGCCGCGCGATGACCAGCCTGGATCAGCCGGTGAGCGAGGACGGCGAGACCGCCCTGGGCGACCTGCTGGCCAGCGAGCGTCCCGAGCCACACGAAGAGGTGGCCGTCAGCGAGCGCGATCAGCGCCTCGGCGAGGCCGTCGGGCGCCTGCCCGCTGCCGAGCAGAGCGTGATCCGGCTGCGCTTCGGTCTGGCCGGCGAGGAGCCGCGGACCCTCCGTCAGGCGGGCAGCGAGCTCGGCATCACCGCCGAGCGTGCTCGTCAGCTCGAGGAGCAGGGCCTCCGGCGCCTGGCCGCCACCGCTGAGCTCGCGGGGCTCGGCGAGGCCGCGTAGCTCTCACTTAGCCAGTAACACGTCACACGGCGCGCGTGCGCACACCCGAGCGGGCAGTGCGTACGCGCGCCACGGCGTGAGGAGGCTGGCCGCCCGCGGATCGATCACGATCAGCCCGGCGTCGGTCTGCTCGGCCACGTCGATCACCGCGTCGACGGTGTCTCCGCCGATCAGGTGGATGCTGACCGTGAGCCCTCGCCGCCGCAACTCCTCGGACGCCGCTGAGAGCCGGCGGTCGATTCCGCTGCGGTCGGACAGCAGCGGCCAGTAGGTGTCGACCAGATGGAGGTGAGAACGGCGCGCCGCGGCCAGCTCCGCAGCGATGTCGATGGCCGGCGCTGCCCCATCGAGGCTGTAGGCGTGGGCCACGATCACGTTGGCCGGCTCGGTGACCGCCTGGGCCCGGCGGCGCGCGTGGGTGTAGTCGGCGACCTGTCGCCACATGCTTCTCGCCGGGATAAGCAACCCGCGCGCGGTGCTCCCCAGCACGAGCTTGAGCTGCGGGCTGGTCTCGCGCTGAGCGGGCAGGGCGATATCGAGTTCGACCTGTGAGCCGACCCGGCGCTGCTCGGTGTCGCCCAGGCGCTCGAGCAGTCGGACCGCCTCAGCGTTTTCGGCCAGCACGAGCGCGGTGAAGCGCTCGACGCCCTCTTCGCCTGCCCGCTTGACCAGCCGCTCGAGCAGGGCCGTCGCCACCCCGCGACCCTGCCATTCATCGGCGACCACGATCGCGCACTCGGCGACCCGGTTGGTGACGCGCACGAAGCGGGCCACGCCCACGATCTCGTCGCCGTCGAGTGCCAGCAGCGCCTCGTGGTCATGGTGGTCGACCTCGGTGAGGTAGGAGAGCTGCTTATCGCTCAGGGTCGAGAGCGGCGCCTGAAAGCGCAGGTAGCGGCTGTGCTCGGAGAGGCGGTCGAAGCCCTTTCTGAGCCGCCCGCGATCCTCGGGCCTGATCGGCCGGATCAGCACCGAGGCGCCGTCGCACAGCTGGACGTGCTCGGCCGCGCCGCCGGTCAAGACGTTCTGAGCGGCGCGCCCGAGCTCGCCTCATCAGCGGCATGGGCGTGGCCGGCGATCGCCTCCACGAGCTGTGGCCAGGCCGCCTCGGGCAGGTCGTGTCCCATTCCCTCGACGACCATCCAGCGGGCGCGCGGGATCGCCTTTGCCGTGGCGACGCCGCCCGAGCGGGCCACCATCTTGTCCGTGGAGCCGTGGATGACCAGGGTGGGCACGCGGATCGTGCGCAGCTCGGCCGTGCGGTCGCCGGAGGCGATGATCGCGCCGAGCTGTCGCCCCGGTCCCGCCGCGTCGTGCCCGCGGTCATAGCTGCGGGCGACCATGTCGCGCACGCGGTCACGGTCGAAGGGCAGCCCGCGCGACCCGATGGCCTCGAACACCCGGGTGGTGTGCTCGATGTAGCCCTCGCGATCCTCAGGCGCCCGGCGCAGCAGGTAGCGGTAGATGCCGAAGGCGGGCTGGCCCTTCCACCGGTTGCCGGTGTTGGACATGATCGAGACCAGCGACCTCGTGCTCTGCGGGTGCTGGGCGGCCACGGTCTGGCCGATCATCCCGCCCATCGAGGCGCCGACGACGTGGGCGGGCGCGAGGTTCAGTTGGTGCAGCAGGTTGACAGCGTCCGCTGCCATGTCGCTGAGCGTGTAGAGCACCGGATCGATCTTGCGCGTGATGAGCTGGCGCGGGGTCGGCGGGTGGCCCTGGATCTTCGTGGAGCGCCCGATGTCGCGGTTGTCGAAGCGCACCACGTGCAGGCCGCGCCCGGCGAGTTGGTCGCAGAACTCGTCCGGCCAGCCGATCATCTGGGTGCCGAGACCCATGATCAGCAGCAAGGGCGGATCGGATTCGCTCCCGAAGCGCTCATAGCACAGGCTGACGGCACCGCCGATGTCGCAGAACTGCTCAGCCATTTCTCAGTCGGCGTAGAGCGACTCGAACACATCCTCGTAGCGCTCGTTGACCACGTTTCGCTTGAGCTTCAGGGTGGGCGTCAGCTCGCCCGATTCCTGGGTGAGGTCGTGGTCGAGCAGGGCGAACTTCTTGACCTGCTCGACCCGGGCGTACTTGGAGTTGGCCCGGTCGAGCTCGGCCTGGACCAGCTCGCGGGTTTTTTCGTGCTTGACGAGCTCCGCCATGTCCTGAGGGAGGTCGTGCTTCTGGGCCCAGGGGACGATCTCCTCGGCGTCGAGCGTGATCAGCGCCACCGGGTAGGGACGTCGGTCGCCGTACATGACGGCCTGGGAGATGTAGCGGCACTGCTTGAGGTCGTTCTCGATGTTCGACGGAGTGAGGTTCTTGCCGCCGGCCGTGATGATGATGTCCTTCTTGCGACCGGTGATCGACAGGTAGCCGTCCTCGTCGAGCGAGCCGAGATCGCCGGTCATCAGCCAGCCGTCCTCGGTGAACGTCTGCTTGGTGGCCTCCGGGTTGCGCCAGTACTCACGGAACACGTTCGGCCCCTTGGTGAGGATCTCCCCGTCCTCGGCGATCTTGAACTCGACCCCGGGCATGGCGCGTCCGACCGTGCCGAACCGGAGGTGCTCGAGCGTGTTGACCGCGCCCACCGCGGTCGTTTCGGTCATCCCCCAGCCTTCGAGTACGGGGACCCCGCAGGCGTAGAAGAACTCAAGGATCTCCTTGGCGATCGGCGCGGCGCCTGACACCGCCTTGGTCAGGCTGTTGCCGAACAGCCCGCGGACCTTTCCGTACAGCGCCTCCTCGGCGCGTTCGAGGGCCGGTTTCAGCTCGTCGGGTACGTCCACGCCGTTCTGGCGCATGCGATTCACCTTGACCCCGAGCTCGACCGCGTTCTTCAGTTGCTCTGGGTCCTCGGCCATGGACTGCGCGAGCGCGTAGATCTTTTCGAAGATGCGCGGGACCGACGGCATGTAGGTCGCCTTGACCTGCATGAGCTCGGGGACGATCTGCTGGGGATCGCCGCCGAAGTACACGATCCCGCTGCCCACGTCGAACGAGGCGAGCTGCGCGGTGAGCGCGAACGCGTGGGCGAGCGGCAGGTACAGATAGGTCAGCTCACCCTCGTTGATGAACTCGATCTCTTCGACCATCACCCCGACCGAGGCGCAGTTGCCGTGGCTGAGCACGACCCCCTTGGGGCGCCCGGTGGTGCCCGAGGTGTAGATGATCGTGTACGGATCCCCGGGGGAGACCGCCTCACAGCGGCGCTCGAGCTCGGCGCGGTCGCCGTCACGGCCGAGCTCGCGCAACCGTTCGAGGCTCTGGTCGGCTCCGGCGCCGTCGATCACCACGACGTGCTCGAGCTGCCCGAGGTGGTCGCGCCCCTGCTCGACCTTGGCCGCCTGGCCTTCGTCCTCGCAGATCACGATCCGCGCGTCGGAGTTGCCGATCACCCACTCGCACTCCTCGGGTGAGCTGGTCGGGTACACCGGCACCACGACGGCGCCGGCGCGGGAGATGGCCAGGCTGGAGAACGTCCATTCGGGTCGGGTGTTGGCCAGCAGGCTTACCCGATCGCCCGGCTCGAGCCCCAGGGCGATCAGCCCGAGGGAGATCTCGTCGACGATCTCCGAGACCTCGGCAAAGGTCTGATCGCGCCACTCCTCGCCATCCTTCGACCGCACGGCCAAACGGTCGGCGAACCGGTCAGCCGCGTTGGCCGCCGCCCGCGCAATCGTCCTGTTGCTCGCCTGTACCGCTCCGCTCGCCATGGTTCACCTCGCCTGAGTCAAGTTCCTACCCCGTTCAATCATGGCGACCGGTCGAGCCTCAGGAGCCGCTCGGCGTTGCCATGGGCCAGCTTCTCCCGATCGCTCTCGCTGATCGGGGCACCGGTTATGAAATCGCGTCCCTCCTCATTTTGCGCAAAGGGGTAGTCGACCGAGAACATCACGCGATCGGCCCCGATCACGTCGAGCAGGCACCTGAGCGGCGGGTAGCTGAACATGCCGCTGGTCGTGAAGTGGAAGTTCTCGATCATGTAGTGATCGAGAGGCCTGGTCAGCCCGGCCTGTCGTTGCAGGTTGCGCGAGCTGCGGGCCAGGAAATAGGGGAGCGCCTCGCCCATGTGTCCCACGATGATCTGGAGCTCGGGATACTCGTCGAGCACTCCACCGGCGATCAGTCGCAGGACGTGCAGGCCGGTGTCGACGTGCCAGCCCCACGCGTTGCCGGCCAGGATGTCGCCGAAGCGGTCCGGGAGCCCGTCGTAATAGGCGGTTCTTACGGCTGGCGGCGGCTCGGTCGGATGCAGGTAGATCGGAACGTCGAGGGCCTCGGCGCGTGCGAAGATCGGCCAGAACGCGCGGTCGTCCAGGAAGCGGCCGCGTACGTGACCGTTGATCAGCGCGCCCCTGAAGCCGTGCTCGGTGACCGTACGCTCGAGCTCTTCGGCGGCGTGTTCGGGGGCGGCCGTCGGAAGGGTGGCGAACGCGGCGAGGCGGTCCGGATGCTTGGCGACTCGCTCGGCCAGGTAGTCGTTGGCTTGCCGGGCGATCGGGACCGCCAGGCCGGGCTCGAGTTGCTCGGTTCCGGGAGAGCCTTGAGAGACCACCTGGACGGCGATCCCGCCGGCGTCCATGTCGGCCAGCCGGCCGGCACCGAGGTCGTCGAGCTTGCCCTGGAGCCTCGCGACAAAGCTCTCGGGAGGAGGCTTGGGACGTCCGGCGTTGGCCAGGGCCTGGCTCACGGACGGCGCGTGGTAGTGCTCCTCGAGCGCGATCAGCCTCATTCTGGGCGGGCACTAGTGGCGAGCACTCCAGCGGGCCATCTTGACGAACAGCTCGGGAGGGCTGAGGGGTGGCAGCTCGGGGTCGAACTCCCGGTACAGGTTGGCGACGTTGGCGGCGATCCGCTCGGCGTCGCCCCAGTCGCGGAAGTCGGCGAGGTCGATGTCGTCGGCGGCGGCGTCCTCGTCCATGCCGGCGTCGAAGCGCGCCTTGGCCTCGTCGCGTACGTGGGTCAGGTAGCGCTGTACGTCGCGGACGCCGGAGGCGTCGGTGACCGGGCCGTGCCCCGGGACGATCGTCCGCGCATTCAGCTCGAGGATGCGCTCGCAGCCGCGGATCCAGTTGGACACCGGCCCCGCCCACATCAGCGGGGTGCCCTCGATGAACAGGAGGTCACCGGTGAACACGACGTCGGCGTCGGGAACGTGCGCAATCGCGTCGCCGACCGTGTGTGCGGGACCGAGCTCGAGCAGGTTGACCGTGCGATTCCCGACGGACAGACTGTGCTGGTTTTGGAAGGTGGTGGTGGGGAGCCGTTCGGTCACCGAGGCGAAGTCGAATCGGCGCATCCGCGTCTTGGCGAACGCCTCGAACTCGGGGCCGAGGTCGACCTCGTTGAACAGCATGTGAACCGCGCTCGGAGGGGTTGCTCGCATGAGGTCGACCGCCCCGGCGGTGGCGATGATCGGGATCCCGTCGGGCAAGAGCTCGTTGCCGTACCAGTGATCGCCGTTGCCGTGGGTGTTGAACGCCTGGCCGATCGGGTTCTGGTCGGTGATCGGCTTGAGGGTCTCGAGCATATCCCGGGTCAGGTCGAGGTCGAACAGCGTGTCGACGAGCAGCGACGTGCCATCCGCGGTGATCAGGCCGGCGTTGCTCCAGCCCCACCCGCCGTCGGGCTGCAGGTAGGCGTACAGCCGGTCGCCGAGCTCGTGCAGGCCCTTCGTATAGGCGACGCTCGCCACGCCGGGGTCAGAAATCCGGCTCGGCCGGTAGGCCGACGTAGTTCTCGGCCAGGCTGTGGGCGGCGGCCTCGGAGCGCGCGATGTAATCGATCCGGGCCAGCTGGAGCTGCTGCTGGAAGGGGCCGCCGCCGAGATCGTGCAGCATCTGGGTCATGTAGTTGGAGAAGTCCTGGGCCCGCCACACGCGACTCAGCGCGGCGGTGGTGTACCCGTCGGTGCGCTCGGTTGCACCGTGGCGGATCAGCTCGGTCAGGGCAGGGGCGAGCAGCCGCACATCGTTCACCGCGAGGTTCAGGCCCTTGGCGCCGGTCGGGGGCACGATGTGCGCGGAGTCGCCGGCTAGGAACAGCCGGCCGTGCTGCATCGGCTTGGCCACGTAGGAGCGCATCGGCGTGATGCCCTTCTCGTAGACGTTGCCCGCCTTGACCGTGCCGAGGCGGTGGCCGAGCTCGTCCCAGATTCGATCATCCGGCCAGTTCTCGATGTCCTCGTCGGCAGGGACCTGGAGGTAGAGCCGGCTGATGTCCTGCGAGCGCATCGTGTAGAGCGCGAACCCTCG
>JAFAYP010000140.1 GCA_019240305.1 Solirubrobacterales bacterium | reverse complement strand
CGCCACCGAACATCCCCGCGCCGATCCCAGCCCGCTTGCCCTTGTAGGCCAGCTCAGCCTTGGCCAGCTCCACCTCCTGGCGGGCCAGGCGGCTCGATTGCTCGGAGAGTTGCTTGACCAGCTCAGCGAGCGAGGGGTCCGAGGCAGCGCCTGGACCCCGTTCGGTCGTGCTCGACATGTCGGTCTTCTCCTCCTGGCCCAGGTCAGCGATCGCCGTTGCGCTCGCGGGGAGTCGACTGCGGGTCAGGAGTGGTCGAGGGGTCACGAGTGCTCGACTGAGACCGGGCGCTGGCGTATTCGCCCTCGGGGGCTTGGTCCTCGTAGGTCACGGGCTCCTCGCGAGTCGTCGTGCGCTCCTCGCGGGTGGTCCGCTCGGTCCCCTCCTCACGCAACAGCTCGTCGTCGTTCAACCCCTGCTCGTGGGCGCGGGCGCGCTCCTCGTGCAGCCGTGCCTCGGCGCGTTCGCGTTCGGCGACGGCGTTCGCCACGCGGGCTCGGTGCTCGGCCTCCTGCGCCGCGCCGGTCCGAGCCTCGGCCGCCTCGCGGTGCTCGGTCACGGCCCGCTCGCGGCGCTGGGTCAGCTCGCGCTCACGGCGGCGCTCGGCGGCGACGCGCCGGCCCCGGGTCATCCCGAACAGCAGGGCCGCGAGCACAATGACCGCGACGACGACAATGACGATGATCAGCACAGTGGACATCCTCAACCTCCTTGATGGTTACCCGCAGGCTTCCCCGTGGCAGGCCGGTGAAACGACCCGTCAATTGCCGCTCACGGCCGCGGCGGCCCCGCGTCAGGGCTGATCTGAGGTCTGGGGCCGACGATTAAGCAGCGGCCGTAGCTGCTGGTGGGCGATGAGCGCCGGGGCGGCGACGATGACCAGGTTGAACACGCGGTAGGCGAGAACCGCGGCCAGGGACGGCGCGAGCGGCAGCCGCACCCAGTAGAGCGCGTAGGTCATCAGGAACTCGGTGATGCCCGCCCCACCGAGCGGAAGCGATCGCCGGGTCGCCGCGTATCCAGTGGCGTAGGCGATGATCACCCGCCCGACGTCGGGCTGCAGCCCGAACAGGCGAAGCGCGCCGTAGAAGGATGCGATGTCCGCAACCCAGTAGAGCATCGTGCCCAGCCAGGCCATGATGTGCTGCCCAGGCTCGCGGATCAGCTGGTGCAGCACGCCCACCCCCTCCAGCGGTTGCGCGAGCCACTCGCGCCGCTTCCCGCCCAGGTTCGAGATCCGCTCGATCCGCCCGGACGAGCTGGCCCACAGGCCGAAGGCGAAGCCCAGGGGGACCGCAATGACCCACGGCCACAGCAGTGAGCGCATGACGTTCTCTCCCTGGATGAGCAGCACGATCGCCACCACGCACGTCAGTGGCGCCAGCACGGCCCACTCGAGGACGCCCAGGGCGATCACCCGCACACGCGTGCTTCGCTCGTCCTGATCCACCGCGCGGAGCGCCTGCTGGTCGATCCCGAACCCGCCGCACAGCGAGAACGGCCCAAATCCGGCCACCACGAGGCGCGCCACCAGCGGAAGGGCCATCGGACCGTGCCCGTGGATGCCCGCGATCGAGCGGTAGGCGAGCATGTAGGCCGGATAGGTGAGCAGCGAGGCACCGGCCAGCAGCGCCACCCACGGAGCGTCGAACCCCTCGAAGGCGTGTCCCACGGCGTCGGCTCCCGTCGCCCGCGCGATCACCAGGACGACCACGCCGGCGATGCCGACGGCCACTGCCGAGGTGGCCAGCGGATGCTCGTTCAGCCAGCGTCGCACGCCGTCGACCGTACCCCACCGGGCGGAGCTTTAGCCTCCGCGCCGGCGCACGCGTCAGCGCGCCGCCAGGCGCCGGCGCATCCGGCTCGCCCTTGCGGTGCCGCGCGCCATCCGGACCCCGAAGCGGGCCATCGCGGCCGGCATGCGCTCGGCCTCCTCGACCACGGTGGCCAGGGCATCGGCGAAGTGGCGCACGTCGTCCTCCTCGACGAGCAGCGAGGGCAGCGCCTTGATGACGTTGAGCCGGTGGCCGGCCACCTGGCACAGAATTTGGTGCTCGTGGAACAGCGGCACGGTGATCAGCTGGGCGAACAGGCCCGGCTGGAGGTGGTCGACCGCGCGGAACAGCGAGCGGCCGGCCGCGCCCGGCGGCGCTCCCAGCTCGATCGCCCACATCAACCCGCGGCCGCGGACGTCGCGCACGACGTCGTAGCGCTCGACCAGCGGCTCGGTCAGCTCGAGCAGGAGCCGGCCCATCCGCTCGGCGCGGGCCACCAGACCGTCGCGATCGAGCACCGCGAGCGTCGCGAGCGCCGCCGCGGCGGCGAGGTCGTTGCCGCCGAACGTCGATCCATGACGGACCGCGCGCTCCATCCCGTCGAACACGCGGTCGAAGGCGGAGCGGGAGACGAGAACCGCCCCGACCGGCACTAACCCGCCCGAGAGCGCCTTGGACAGGCAGATCATGTCCGGGGCGAGGTCCCAGTGCTCGAGCGCGAGAAATCGGCCGGTGCGCCCCAAGCCGGTCTGAACCTCGTCGCACACGAACAGCGTCCCGGCCTCGCGGCACAGCCGCTGAGCGGTGGCGAGGTAGCCGTCGGGCGGCAGGTTGACGCCCTTGCCCTGGATCGGCTCGAGGATCAGCGCGGCGACGTCCTCGCGGGCCAGCTCCAGCGCCAGCGCGTCGGCGTCGCCGAACGGCACCGCCTCGCAGCCGGGCAGAAACGGCCCGAAGCCGGCCCGGAACTCCTCGTTGCCGTTGATCGAGACGGACCCGAGCGTGAGGCCGTGGAACGCGTGATCGGCGTACAGCAGCCGCGGCCGGCCGGTGGCGGCCCGCGCTATCTTGATCGCGGCCTCGACCGCCTCGGTGCCCGTGTTCGCCGGCACCATCGCCCCCACGCTGCCCGGTGAGCGCGCCAAGAGCTGCTCGGCCAGGACCCCGGTGAGCAGCGTCACCCCGAGCTGCGGGAGGTTTGCCGTGCCCGCGGCCATGACGTCCTGCACGGCGGCCACGACGTCGGGATGGTTGCGGCCCAGGGCGAACACCCCGTAGCCGGAGATCAGGTCCAGGTAGCGCTGTCCGTCGGCGTCGATCAGATGCGTCCGGTCGCCACCAATCCAGCGGCGGTCGAACCCCAACGTGCGCAGGATGCGCCCCATCTGCGGGTTCAGATAGCTGTCGTTGAGCGCCATCTCCTCACCGGCGCGGCGGCTCAGGAGCTGTCGGATCGACTCGACTTCGCTCATCGGTCGGCGCCCGGCGTGAGCGAGGGCTCACTCGGCGCGAATGCATCGCGCGCCGAGCCCGCCGGAAGGTCGATCCACACGTCCGCGCCACCCCCGTCTCGATTGCGGGCGTATGCTCGGCCGCCGTGGATCTTGGCGATCACCTCGACGATCGACAGGCCCAGCCCCGCGCCGCGCTCGGAGCGCGCATGGCTCGCCCGGGCGAATCGCTCGAACGCATGCGGCAAGAGCTCGGGCTCGAACCCGGGCCCGTCATCGAGCACGTGGATGTCGACCCGCCCGCGCGCCGCGCTGGCGCGCAGGACCACGTCGCCGTCCCCGTGGCGCAGTGCATTGGAGACCATGTTCGTGAGAGCCTGCTCCAGACGCGCCGGATCCGCCTCGACCCTGACCGCGCAAGACTCCTCGACTCTGACCACCCGACTGGTCTGGGTCGCGGCCGTGGCAAAGCGGCCCGCGAGCGTGTCGAGCAGCGGCTCGACGTCGATCCAGCGCTTCTCGAGCGGGAGGCGACCCTGCTCGGCACGGGCAATCACCAGCAGGTCCTGGGCCAGCCGGTTGAGCCGGTCGACCTCCTCGGCGACCGAGCGAAGACGCTCCTGGAGCTCCTCGCGCGTGCTG
>JAFAYP010000110.1 GCA_019240305.1 Solirubrobacterales bacterium | reverse complement strand
GGCGGCCACGACGAGCGCGAGCAGACCCTCAATCAGATCCTCACCGAGATGGACGGCTTCGACCCCCGGATCGGGGTGATCGTGCTCGGCGCGACCAACCGGCCCGAGATCCTCGACCCGGCGCTGCTGCGTCCGGGGCGCTTCGATCGGCGAGTGGTCGTCTCGCCGCCGGATCGCCCCGGCCGCGAGGCGATCCTCCGGGTCCACACCCGCAGCGTGCCGCTGGCCGACGAGGTGAACCTCGGCGCGATCGCCTCCTCCACCCCGGGCATGGTCGGCGCCGACCTCGAGAACCTGGTCAACGAGGCGGCCCTGCTCGCCGCGCGCCGCAATCACGAGAAGGTCAACCGCCAGGACCTCACCGACGCCCTCGAGCGGATCGTGCTGGGGGCCGAACGCAAGGTGATGATCTCCCAGGAGGACCGCCGGCGCACGGCCTACCACGAGGCCGGCCACGCGATCGTCGGGATGCTCACGCCGGGAGCCGACCCGGTGCGCAAGGTGTCGATCATCCCGCGTGGGCAGGCGCTCGGCGTGACCTTCTCCGCCCCGGACGCCGATCGGTTCAACTTCGAGCAGCAGCACCTGCTGGCCCAGATCAAGGTTGCGCTGGGCGGGCGCACGGCCGAGGAGCTGGTCTTCTCCGACATCACCACCGGCGCCGAGTCAGACATCCAGCACCTGACGCGGATCGCTCGCGGCATGGTCGGGCGGTGGGGCATGAGCCGGGCGATCGGACCGATCGCGGTGATCCCCCAGGACGGGATGAGCCCGTTCCTGCCCGGGGTGTCCGAGACCTCCGAGGCCACCCAGCGACTGGTCGACGAGGAGGTCAGGCGGATCGTCGAATCGGCCCACTCCGAGGTGGCCACGCTGCTGCGCGAGCATCGCTCGAATCTCGACTCGCTGGTCAACGGACTGCTCGAGCAAGAGACGCTCGACGAGGCCGACGCCTACGCGGCGGCCGGGCTGCCGCGCAACCAGGAGACGGCCTCGGAGCCCGCGCTGACACTCGACGCCTCTCGCACCGACAGCTCGAACGGCGCGGCCTGAAGCGCTGTGAGGCGCTAGTCGCCCAGGCGGGTCATCCGCGCCAGGGCCTCGTGGCACTCGACCACGCGGCGCTTCACCGGATCGTCGTCGGGCCGGTCGTGCACGAGATCCCACGTGCGGTCGGCGATCTCTCGCGCCGAGTCCGGGGTCGCGCTCTCCCACAGGCGCTCGACGAGCTGGAGCTCGAAGCCCTGGATCTGGTCGGCCGGATCGCCCGGGGGCATGCGCGGGAACGGCTCGGCGATCGTTTCCTTCCACATCGCGGTGGCCACGAGCAGCCGGTTGCGCAGCGTGATCTGATCGATCGGCGACATCGACGCCAGCCTAACTTATCTCCCCGCCGCTCTCAGTCCAGCATTACGCCGCGGTCAGCCCAGCGCGGGGAGTTGCTGCGTGACGCTGAGCGCCCGGGCGAACAGATCGCCCTGCTGCTCGATCCGCGCCAGCACCTCGTCGGCTTCGAAGGTGAGCAGCTCGGCGTCACCCCGCTCGCGGCAGGCCGCCACCTCCTCCCAGCTGACCGGGGTCGACACGGTCGGGCGCTCGCGCGCGCGTAACGAGTACACGTTGGCGGTCGTCTTGTGCTCGTCGTTCTGGCTCCAGTCGACCAGGATCTTGCCGGGGCGCAGCCGCTTGGTCATCCGCGAGACGACGAGCTCGGGCAGGCGCTGCTCGAGGACCTCGGCCACCCGCTTGGCGAACGGCTTGGTCACCCGGTAGTCGACCGCCGTGTTCAGCGGCACGTAGACCTGCAACCCTTTCGACCCGGACGTCTTGGCCAGGCTCTCCAGGCCGAGCGCTTCGAACAGGCCGTGGAGAACCAGGCCGACCTCGCAGCACTCGAGGATCCCGGCCGGCGCTCCGGGGTCGAGGTCGAACACCATCATCGTCGGACGCTCGGGCCGCTCGGCGAGCGACAGCGAGGTGTGCAGCTCGACGTCGGCCAGGTTGGCCAGCCAGATCAGCGTCGGCCGGTCCTGGGCCAGCGTGTAGTTGATCTCGTTGATGCGCGCGGTCTGCACCCACTCGGGGCGGTGCGAGGGTGACTGCTTCTCGTAGAAGTACTGCTGATCGACGCCGTTGGGGTAGCGCTTGAGGGTGAGCGGCCGGTCACGCAGATGTGGCAGGACGACGGGCGCAACGCGCGCGTAGAACGCGACCAGGTCGCCCTTGTTGAAGCCGGTCTGGGGATAGAGCACCTTGTCCCAGTTGGTGATCTTCAGCTCGCGGCCCTCGGTGCTCACCAGCAGCGCGCCGTCGGCGAGCCGCTCGACCTCGTCGAACAGCGCGTCCGGCGAGCTCGGATCGACGTCGCGCGCCTCCGCGTCCGCCTCCGTCGGGGCATCCTCGCCGATGACCTCGATCCGTACCTCGCGCGGGGACTTGTCCTCGCGCAGGCCCTTGAACGAGGGCGCGCGCATGATCCGCTCGGCCGTCCACTCGCGCAGCTCGATCTCGGCCACCAGCGACGGCTCGACAAACACCATCTCGCGGGGAAGCTTGGGCGCCTTGTCGAACGGGCTAGAGTCGCGCCGCAGCGGCTCCAGGAGCTTCTGCAGCTGGTCCAGGGTCTTCTCGGTGAAGCCGGTGCCGACCCGACCCGCGTACACGAAAGCGCTGTCCTCGTAGTAGCCCATGAGCAGCGCGCCGATCCGCTTGGTCCGCCGGCCCTCCCCCGGAGCCCAGCCGCCGATCACCAGCTCCTGGCGCATGGTGTGCTTGATCTTCAGCCAGTTGCCGCTTCGCCGGCCGGGCTCGTAGCGACACTCCAGGCGCTTGGCCACGATCCCCTCGAGGCCCTGCTTGGCCGTGGCGTCGAGCAGCAGCTTGCCCTCGCCGGGGTGGGCGGCGGGCACCCGCCAGGCCGGGCCGGACAACTTAAGGGACTCCAGGCGCTCGCGCCGCTCGCGGTAGGGCAGCTCGATCAGCGAGTGCCCGTCGAGGTAGAGCAGGTCGAAGATCGCGTACATCACAGGCAGGCTGCTCTGCAGTCGCCGGATGGCCGAGGCGCCCCGGACGTGCATGCGGCGCTGGAGGCGCTCGAAGCTCGGCCGGCCGTTCTCGTCGAAGGCGACGATCTCCCCATCGAGCACCGCTTCGTGCATGCCGAGCGCCCCGATCAGCCCACGAACCTCGGGATAGGCCTCGGTGACGTCGTTCAGGTTTCGGCTCTCCAGGCGCAGACGTCCCGGCTGCATGTAGGCGATCGCCCGCACGCCGTCCCATTTGACCTCGAAGGACCAGTTGCGCTCATCCGGCGGGAGCGTGTCCGACGGCCGGGCCATCATCGGGACCAGCCGCTCGGGCATCGGCGCGCGGTCCGGGTCGGCCGGGGGATCCATTCGGTGGATCATCCAGTCGTCCTTGGCCTCGCCTGGCTTCCCGATTCCGAACAGGCCGTAGCGCCCGCTGAGCCGCTCGCCGTGGAAGGTCACCTCGACCTTCTTGGCCTCCCACTTGTGCAGCTCGTAGGTGCCGTGGTCCCAGATCGTCATCGTGCCCGCGCCGTACTGGCCCTTGGGAATCTCGCCGTGGAACTCGAGGTACTCGAGCGGGTGATCCTCGGTCCTGACCGCCAGGCGGTTATCGGACGGGTCGGGCGGGATGCCGTTGGGAACCGCCCACGAGGCGAGCACACCGTCGTGCTCCAGGCGCAGGTCCCAGTGCAGG
>JAFAYP010000017.1 GCA_019240305.1 Solirubrobacterales bacterium | reverse complement strand
TAGGTGAGCTCAGGCGGGCAGCAGAGGTGAGCGTCCGCCGTCACGCTGCGGAGCGGTTCGAGCCCGGGCTCAGCAGGATGGCCTCGCACCTCGCCGACGAAAGCGATCCGGTTCAGCCGGGCGATCTCGCGCTCGCCCTCGATCCTTGCCGGATGATCCGGGGGCAGCCCGCGGATCAAGATCCGGATGCGCTCGCGCAGTTGCAGGGCGAAGTGCGGCGTGGAGGCGCCCATCAGCTGGCGCACGTCCTCGAGCGTCACCTCATGGTCGGGCTTGAGGCGATCTGGATGCTCGGCTTGACTCATTTCTGCGGCACCACTTCCAGAAGGCTATCCATCTCGGCCTGCACCGAGACCGCGATCGTGCTCGGGTCGCCGATCACCCACCCGTGGTTATACACCGCGGCCGTGGGTCCTTCCTCGGTGTAGCCGGGGGTGGCGTAGTCGAGGAAGAAGTTCAGCACCGCGGAGGGCATCTGGTTCGCGGTGTCCAGCACGAGCTGAGGACCGTAGCTGCCGCTGGCCGACAGCGGGGCCGAGGCGGCGGCGTCGAGCGGCCGGGTGCCGTTGAGCAGCGTGTAGCCGTGGCCGGGGCTGCGCATGGCCCATCCGAAGCTGCCCGGGACGTGAGCACACGGCTGGTCGACCGCGCAGGGTGGGTCGCGATACACCGCGAAGGCCACCGAGTTGGCCCCAGGGTCCTCGGCCCCCACGCGGGCCACCGTGCCGTACCGGCGCAGCTGCGTGAGCACGCTGTCGGGGATCACGGTGGGCGGCCCGAGGACATACATGTGGGGCCGCCCGTGGGCGATCAGGGCCGCCTGGGTGACCGGTGGGATGCCCGAGGAGGAAACGAACAGCACCGGGTCGCCGCTCTCCGCCGCCCAGCCGGCGGCCGGCATCGCGTACGCGGGGTCATCGGTCGAGGCGATCACCACGTCGGGGCTGGGCTTGCCGGCCGCCGCCGTGGCGAACCGGTCGATCGCGGCGGCCAGGGCGTACGGGTCGCTCCCCGGGATGCTCGCCGCGTGCAGGCCCTTGACCGCGGCGACGCTCCCCACCCGGATGAGCTGCGCGCCGTCGATCGAGCCGGACCCGGTGGGGGCCAGCAGATTGAGCGCGTTGGCGCTGGCCGGCGGCAGCGCGCCGCTGCCCGACAAGAGAATCGGGGCGCGGATCGGCGGCGCCATGAGCACCGAGGCGGCGATCGCGGCCTCCCAATCGTCGCTCGGGGCGATCGTCACCGCAGTCGGGTGAGTGCCCGGCACGGTCGAGGGGAACACGGCCAGGGCCACGCCGGCGGCATCGGCGGTCGGGTCGGCGCCGGAGACCCGCGTGGTGTTCTTGGTGGCCAGCACCGGGAAGCCGATCCCCTCGCTGGTCGACACCGGGCTCTGGGCCGCGCTTTCGGTCCTGGTGCGGATCAGCGTGGTCGCAGCGCCACACCCGGCCAGGACCAGGCACGCCGCGAGCAGCACGAGCAGCGACCCGGGATTCGACAGCGAGCGATTGGGCGATCGCATGGAGCCTGACAGTAGCGATGGTGCCTGCGAATCGGCGCACCTCGGCGACCACGCCAGCCCCCATCTAGCCCGTCCTCGGATCTTCGCAAGTTGCGGAAAAAACAGGAGCCGCCCGCTCGGCGGCGAAGGATCCTCTCGCCCCGGCAGTAGATATATTGCCGCCACGCCGAATCCGCGGGTCCTCGACATCCGCGGAGCGGGGGACCCAGTTCCCTGGGGCGAGTTCCGCGGTGAACCCGCGGAAGGCGCAGGCTCTTTTAGCGCCAGCCCGTCAGCTAACCCCGCAGGCCCACGAAAGAGACCGCTTGCGGGTAGCCCACCTGATACTTCCGAGCTTGACCGCGATAGCGCTGGCGGGCGCGACGAGCGCGAGCGCCAGCACCGGAGGGGGAGCGGTGCCGTCGGCCGGCGGCGCGAGCGCCGGCACGCAATCGGCGGCCCCCAGCACGACCACGCAGCCCCCTTCAGGCATAACCACCCAAAGCCCCGGCCAGTGCACGTCCATGCCGAGCGCCACGGCCACCTCCGGCGGCGCCGACGTCGGCGGCGCGAACGCCTCCACGCCCGCCCTGCCGTGCCCGCACCCCGCCGTGCCCGGCACCACGGCGCAGATCATCAACGGGCTGGCCTACGCGCCGGTAGACGCGCCGCTGCAGGTGCAGGAAGCGATCTGGGCGGGCGACCGGATCCGCTTCAAGCCCTACCGAGTGGGCGGCGGGCACGGCAAGTGGAACGACACGGCGTACGACTGTTCGGGCTCGGTGTCCTACGTGCTGCACGCGGCCGGCCTGCTGAAGGTCTCGGAGGATTCGGGCGAGATGATGAGCTGGGGTCGGCGCGGGGCAGGCCAGTGGATCACCGTGTACACCAATCCCGCGCACGCGTTCATCGAGATCGCCGGGATCCGCTTCGACACCTCGGCCGAGCAGGATCCTCGTCCGCCCGTCGGCACCGGTCCCCGCTGGCGCCCGCTGATGACCAGCACGACGGGCTTCATGTCCCGCCATCCGCTCGGCCTTTAGCCCTCCCCAGAGCCTGCGCGGGCCCCCGCCCCCCGCTACGCTTGGGAGGCTAGTCCAGCAACCCGCCAAGGAGGATGCGATGCCGGGTCTTTCCGGGCGCATGTCGGTCGTCATCAAATCGAAGATCTCGAAACTCCTCGACCGCGCCGAGGATCCCGCCGAGACACTCGAGTACAGCTATCAGAAGCAGATCGAGCTGCTCCAGAACGTCAAGAAGGGCATCGCCGACGTTGTCACCTCGAAGAAGCGCCTGCAGCTTCAGGAGCAGAAGCTGCGCGACCAGGTGGTCAAGCTCGACACCCAGGCCCGGCAGGCGCTCGCCGCGGGCAACGAGGACCTGGCCCGAACCGCGCTCGAGCGCAAGAACGTGGCCCAGACCGAGCTGCAGTCGCTCGACACCCAGGTCGCCCAGCTCGAGCAGCAGCAGGAGCAGCTGACCGCCTCCGAGCAGAAGCTGAAGACCAAGATCGAGCAGTTCCGCTCGCGCAAGGAGGTCATCAAGGCCCAGTACTCGGCCGCCGAGGCGCAGGTACGGATCTCCGAGGCGGCCAGCGGCGTGGGTGAGGAGATGGCCGACGTCGGTCTGGCCATGCAACGCGCGCTGGACAAGACCGAGAACATGAAGGCGCGCGCCGATGCGGTCCAGGAGCTCGAGGCGGCCGGTACGTTCGACGACCTCACCCAGCTCGGCTCCGGCGAGGACGACATCGACCGCCAGCTGCGTCAGCTCTCGACCAGCAGCGAGGTCGACTCCGAGCTGGCCAAGATGAAGGCCGAGCTCGGGGCGGGATCGTCGAGTGCCGGCGAGCTGGGCGCGGGTTCGGCGCCGAGCGGCGAGAGCGCCGAGCAAGGGCAGGCCTCGTGATCATCCGGATCGCCACCGAGGGGCAGTACGAGCTCACCGAGTCAGATGCCGAGGTGCTGAACGAGCTCGACAACCAGGCCGTGGCGGCCTGCGAGGCCGGGGACGAGGAGGGGTTCAAGCAGTCGTTCAAGGAGCTGATCGAGTTCGTCCGCAAGCACGGACACCCGGTCTCCGAGGATCGGCTCGACCCCTCGGACGTGATCGTCCCCCCGCCCGACGTGTCCTTCCAGGAGGCTCAGGCGGAGTTCAGCGGCGAGGGCCTGATTCCCGGCTGACGCGCCGTTCCAAGCCTGCGTCCTCAGCTTCCTCTCATGTTGGAAGCGTAATTAGCGGTATGTAGTGAGCGTCGATCTCGAACAGCGGACCGGTGCGCAGGCCGCCTTGCTGCGCGCCCGCGAGCACCTGCTGTCGCTGCAGCGCCCCGAGGGATGGTGGAAGGGGGAGCTTCAGACCAACGTGACGATGGACGCCGAGGACCTCCTGCTGCGTGAGTTCCTCGGGATCAGGGAGGCGGCCACCACCGAGCGCTCGGCCACCTGGATCCGCTCGCAGCAGAACGCCGACGGATCGTGGAGCAACTTCCGCGGCGGGCCCGGTGATCTCTCGAGCACGATCGAGGCCTACGTGGCGCTCCGGCTGGCCGGGGACGATCCGGCCGCGCAGCACATGCGCTCGGCTGCCGCGTTCGCACGGGCCGGCGGCGGCATCGAGCGCGCACGCGTCTTCACCCATATCTGGCTGGCGCTGTTCAGCGCGTGGCCGTGGGAGCACGTGCCGGCGCTGCCGGCGGAGATGATGCTGCTGCCGCCGTGGGTGCCTCTCAATCCCTACGACTTCGCGTGCTGGGCGCGCCAGACCGTCGTCGCGCTGGCCGTGGTGCTCTCCTACCGGCCGTGTCGTTCGCTGCCGTTCGGGCTCCAGGAACTACACGGTCCCGACGCCTTCTCGCCGCCGAGGCCCGCTTCGCTGGTGGGCCGCGGGCTGGTGGCGCTCGACCGCATCCTCCAGCTCTACCAGCGCCGGCCACTGCGCCGGCTGCGCCGGCTCGCCCTGGCGCGTGCCGAGCGCTGGATCGTCGACCGCCAGGAGGCCGACGGCTCGTGGGGCGGGATCCAGCCCCCGTGGGTGTACTCGCTGATCGCCCTGCACCTGCGGGGCTACTCGCTGGAGCATCCGGTCATGCGCCGCGGCTTCGAAGGACTTGAGTCGTTCACGATCGTGGAGGACGGCCTTCGGCGCCTCGAGGCCTGCCAGTCACCGGTGTGGGACACCGCGCTGGCGTTGATCGCTCTGAGCGACGCCGGCGTATCCGGTGATGACCCGGCCATGATCCGCGCCGGCGAGTGGCTGCTTCAGAACCAGATCCTGGCCCGCGGCGACTGGGCGATCAAGCGCCCGAAGCTCGCGCCCGGGGGGTGGGCGTTCGAGTTCGCCAACGCCAACTATCCCGACATCGACGACACCGCCGAGGTCGTGCTGGCCCTGCTCCGCGTCGAGCACCCGAACGCGGATCGGTTGCGTGCCGCGATCGAGCGCGGCGCCCGCTGGGTCGAGGGCATGCAGAGCTCGGACGGCGGTTGGGCCGCGTTCGATGCCGACAACTGCCGCGCACTGGTGCGCGACCTTCCCTTCTGCGACTTCGGCGAGGTGATCGATCCGCCCAGCGCCGATGTCACCGCGCACGTGCTCGAGATGCAGGCCGCGCTTGGGCGGCCGGACCCCCGCGGGCTCGCGTGGCTGTGGGCGGCGCAGGAAGCGGACGGCTCGTGGTTCGGCCGCTGGGGCGTCAACCACGTGTACGGGACCGGGGCGGCCGTGCCCGCTCTGATCGCGGCCGGGGTGCCGACGGGCGACGCACGGATTCGCCGCGCGGTGCGCTGGCTCGAGCGTCATCAGAATCCCGACGGTGGATGGGGCGAGGACTGCCGCTCCTACGACGATCCGTCGTGGATCGGACGCGGCGAGAGCACTGCATCGCAGACCGCCTGGGCGCTGTTGGCGCTCGACGGCGCCGGGGAGCGCTCCGAGGCGGTGCAGCGTGGCGTCAGTTGGTTGGTGGAAAGTCAGCGCGAGGACGGCGGCTGGGACGAGCCGCAGTTCACGGGTACAGGTTTTCCGTCTGACTTTTACATCAACTACCACCTCTACCGACTGGTGTTCCCGATCATGGCTCTTGGCCGGTGCGCGGAATGAGCACCACGCATGCGCTCCCTGACGCCACGCTGCCGACCCGCGACGCGGTCATGGCCCAGGCCCGGCACGAGAACTTCCCGGTGGCGCTATGGCTACTGGGCCCGCGCGTTCGCCGGCACCTGCTGGCCATCTACGGTTTTGCGCGCCTGGTCGATGACGTTGGCGACGAGGTGGCGGGCGACCGGCTCGCGCTGCTCGATCAGATCGAGCACGAGCTCGAGCACCCTCGCCACGAGGTGATGTGCGCACTGGCTGACACCATCCGCGAATGCCGTCTTGCGCGCGAGCCGTTCCTGCGCCTGATCGAGGCCAACCGCCGCGATCAGCTGGTGAGCCAGTACGCCTCGCTGGAGGAGCTGCTCGATTACTGCCGGCTCTCCGCGGCGCCGGTTGGCGAGCTCGTCTTGCACGTGTTCGGGGCCGCCACCCCCGAGCGGATCGTGCTCTCGGATCGGATCTGCAACGCGCTGCAGATCGTCGAGCACCTCCAGGACGTCGAGGAGGATCGCGCCCGCGGACGGGTGTACGTCGGCTCGTTCGCCGGCCCCGCGCAGGCGCGTTCCCTGCTCGAGCAGGGGGCTCCGCTGGTGGCCCAGCTGCGCGGCCGCGCCCGGCTTGCGGTGGCGGGCTTCCTGGCCGGGGGGAGGGTCGCGCTCGATCACCTCGAGGGACGCCGGTCGTCATTCGCGCCGGCCTATGTGAGAGCGTTGGCCGGAAGATGATCACGATGCCCGCCCTCGAAGTCGAGCACGCCTACCGGGCCTGCGAAGACATCACGCGCGCGGCCGCGGCGAACTTCTACTACGGCATACGTTTGCTGCCCCGCGAGAAGCGCCAGGCGATGAGCGCGGTGTACGCGTTCGCGCGTCGCGTGGACGACATCGGCGACGAGGACGGCGAAGCGTCGGCGAAGCTGGACGCTCTCGACGCGGAGCGAGCGAGCCTCATCACCGTCGTGGACGGCGCCTCACCTGGAGATCCGGTGGCGGTTGCCCTCGCCGACGCTCACCGGCGCTTCGGGATCCCGCTCGCGGCACTCCATCTCTTGATCGACGGCGTGGAGCTCGATGTGCGCGACACCCGCTACGAGACGTTCGATGATCTGGTCGTCTACTGCCGCGACGTGGCGGGATCGATCGGACGCCTGTGCCTGGCGATCTTCACCGGCGGCGACGCGAACGGTCACGCCCAGCTCGCCGACGATCTCGGCGTGGCCATGCAGCTCACGAACATCCTGCGCGACGTGCGCGAGGACTACGAGCGCGGCCGGGTCTACCTGCCGGCCGAGGACCTGCGCCGCTTTAAGTGCTCGGCGCTACCCGACGTCAGCCCGGAGCTGGTCCGCTTCGAGGCGCAGCGGGCGTCGGAGTGGTTCGACCGCGGGCTGCGCCTCGTCGACGTGCTCGATTCCCGCAGCGCCTCGTGCGTGCTCGCGATGACCGGCATCTACCGCCGCATCCTCGAACGCATCACGCGCGAGCCCACCGAGATCCTTCAGCGGCGCATCTCGCTCCCGCCCTGGGAGAAGGCGTGGGTCGCAGCACAGAGCCTGGCGGGGGTGAGGTCGTGAGGAGGATCGTGGTCGTCGGCGGAGGCCTGGCCGGCATCGCCGCCGCGCTCGAGTGTGCCTCGGCCGGCGCGGCCGTCACGCTGCTCGAGGCGCGTGGCCGTCTCGGCGGTGCGGCGTACTCGTTCACCCGCGACGGGATCGTCGCGGATAACGGCCAGCACGTCTTCCTGCGCTGCTGCACCGCCTACCGCGATCTCCTGAGCCGGATCGAGGCCAGTGATCTGGTGACGCTGCAGCCTCGTCTGGCGATCCCGGTGCTGGCGCCGGGCGGCGAGGTTGCCTGGCTGCGCCGGTCGGGCCTCCCGGCGCCGCTGCATCTGGCCGGCGCGCTCTTGCGCTATCCGTTCCTGCCGGCGCGAGAACGAGCCTCGCTCGCGCTGGCCATGCGCGCGCTCGGAACGGTCGACCCCGAGGATCCGGCCGCCGACGCTCGCTCATTCGGCGAGTGGCTGGCCGCGCACCATCAGTCGCCTCGGGCGGTCGAGGCGATGTGGGACCTGATCGCGCGACCGACGCTCAACCTGCTGGTTGAAGACGCGTCCCTGGCTCAGGCGGCGTACGTGTTCCAGCAGGGCCTGCTGCGCGACAGGGCGGCCGGCGACATCGGCTTCGCCCGTGTCCCTCTCGGCGAGATCCACGATGTCGCCGCCCGGCGGGCGCTCGCCCAGGCGGGCGTCGAGGTGCGGCTGCGCCAGGGTGTCACCGCGATCGTGCCCGAAAGCGAAGGTTTCCGCGTCGAGGCGGGGGCCGTGGCGCCCCTCACCGCCGACGGTGTGATCCTCGCGGTCTCGCAGCTGCGAGTCGGGAGGCTCCTGCCCCCGGGCAGCGGTGTGGACCCGGCGCGGCTGGCCCGGCTCGGGACCTCGCCGATCGTAAACCTGCACGTGGTCTACGACCGTCCAGTCTTCGATCAACCGTTCGCGGCGGGGGTGCGCACGCCGGTGCAATGGATCTTCGACCGTACGTCCGGCTCCCAGCGGGAGCATGGCCAGTACGTGGCGATCTCGCTGTCGGCCGCCGACGCCGAGCTCGACATGACCGTCGAGGAGCTGCGCCAGCGCTTTCTGCTCGCCCTGGCCGAGCTTTTGCCGGCGGCGCGCGGCGCCGAGGTGGAGACGTTCTTCGTCACGCGCGAGCACGCGGCGACGTTCCGCGCCGCGCCCGGCGCTCGCGCGCTGCGGCCCGGCACGCGGACCTCGATCGACGGCCTGGTGCTCGCGGGCGCGTGGACCGACACCGGGTGGCCGGCGACGATGGAGGGCGCCGTGCGCAGTGGCCTGGCGGCGGCGCGAGAGGTGCTGCGGGTCGCCGTGCGCAAATCCGAGCTCGGCGCGGCGGTGGCTGCATGAGCGGGCTCACGGTCGTCGCACCGCTGTCGGTCGAAGCGCGCGCCGTTCGTGCCGGTGCGGCGTGGGCCCGCGTCGAGCGAGTCGGCATGGGCCCCCGCCGCGCGACCCGCGGTGCGCGTGCGGTCGATAACGGCCCGGTCCTGATCGCCGGCTTCTGCGGCGCGCTCGACCCTGATCTGGAGCCGGGCGATGTGGTGCTGGCCAGCGAGCTGCGAGGCCCCACCGGAACGGTGAGTTGTCCGGACCCCTCGATTCTGGCCGGCGTGCTCCAGCGGGGCGGGCTGCGCGTCAGCGTCGGGCCGATCGCCTCGAGCCAGCGCCTCGTGGTCCGCGACCGCCGCCGGGCGCTGCAGCGCAGCGGCGCGCTCGCCGTCGACATGGAGTCGGCGTGGTTGGCCGCCGCCACCGACGGACGGCCGCTGATCACGCTGCGGGTAGTTCTCGACACTCCCCGCCACGAACTGCACCGTCCGCTGCGTACGGTGGCCGGTGCCGCGATCGCCTATCGCACGCTGCGCCGC
The DNA here is from genome assembly GCA_019240305.1 of Solirubrobacterales bacterium. Classification (GTDB taxonomy): domain Bacteria; phylum Actinomycetota; class Thermoleophilia; order Solirubrobacterales; family Solirubrobacteraceae; genus Palsa-465. The sequence goes on along the minus strand of JAFAYP010000017.1, from coordinate 3,577 downwards.
GCCAGCGCCCTGGCCGAGAACTGGGCCCGCGCGCTCGGCCCGCGGGAGGTCGTGCTGGCCTCGCCCCGCGCGTCGTGCGCGGGCGTGGTGCGCGCGATCGAGATCGTCGAGCGCGCGCTTGAGGACCGGGGCGCGCCGGTCTACGTCCGCAAGCAGATCGTCCACAACGCCCACGTGGTCGCCGACCTCGAGGCCCGGGGAGCGATCTTCGTCGAGGAGCTCGATGAGGTCCCCGCCGGCGCGACCGTGGTCTTCTCCGCCCACGGCGTCTCGCCCGCGGTTCGCGCCGCCGCCGCGCAGCGCAACCTCGACGTGATCGACGCCACCTGCCCGCTGGTCAGCAAGGTGCACGCCGAGGCGCGCCGGTTCGCCGAAGCGGACTTCGACATCGTGCTCGTGGGTCACGAGGGTCACGAGGAGGTCGACGGCACATCGGGCGAGGCGCCGGACCGAATGCACGTGGTGGCCAGCGCCGAGGAGATCGACCGCCTGGTGGTGCGCGATCCCGCTCGCGTCGCGTACCTGACGCAGACCACGCTGGCCGTCGATGAGACCGCCGGCCTGGTGGGCGCTCTGCGCAAGCGCTTCCCAGCCCTCGTCGGCCCGTCCGCGAGCGACATCTGCTACGCGACCCAGAACCGCCAGGACGCCGTGCGGGCGCTCGCGGCCGACTGCGATCTGGTGCTGGTCGTCGGCTCGCGCAACTCGTCCAACTCGCGCCGCCTCGTGGAGGTGGCCGAGCGTGCCGGTACTCGGGCCGCCCTGGTCGAGGACGCCACCGCCGTGGAACCCGAGCTGTTGATCGGCGCCGGACGGGTCGGCCTGACCGCGGGCGCATCGGCGCCCGAGTCGCTGGTCGACGGTGTGATCGCCGCCTTTGGTGGGCTGGGCGAGGTCACAGTGTCCGAGCGCGAGGTAGCGCGCGAGGATGTCCATTTCAAGCTTCCACCCGAAGTTCGAACCTCGGAGGTGATGGCATGGCGGTCCCGCTGAGGCAATCCGTCCGCATCGGCGCGTATCTCGCACGGCAGAAGCTGCGCCGGCGCGAGAAGTTCCCGTTGCTGGTCGAGCTCGAGCCCCTGTTCCAGTGCAACCTGGCCTGCTCGTTCTGCGGCAAGATCCAGCATCCGGATCACATCCTCAAGCAGCGCATGCCGGTGCAGCAGGCGCTCGACGCGATCGAGGAGTGCGGGGCGCCGATGGTCTCGATCGCCGGGGGCGAGCCGCTCGTTCACCCCGAGGTGCACGTGATCGCGTCCGAGCTGCTCGCCCGCAAGAAGTTCGTCTTTCTGTGCACGAACGCGATCCTCCTCAAGAACAAGATGGCCAACTTCAAGCCCTCGCCGTACTTCACCTGGGTGATTCACCTGGATGGACTGCGCGAGCGTCACGACCGCTTCGTCGAGCGCGCGGGGATCTTCGACAAGGCGATCGACGCGATCGGCGAGGCCAAGGCGCGCGGCTTCCGCGTCGCGACCAACACCACCTTTCTGAACACCGACACACCGGAGACCGTGCGCGAGGTGCTCGACTACCTCAACGACGAGCTCAAGGTCGATGCGATGCAGATCTCGCCCGCCTATGCCTACGAGAAGGCGCCCGACCAGGAGCACTTCCCCGGAGTGGCGCAGACCCGTGCGCTGTTCTCGGCTGCGTTCGCCGACGGCCGGCGCAAGAAATGGAGGCTCAACCACACGCCCCTGTTCCTCGATTTCCTCGAGGGGAAGGTCGACTACCAGTGCACGCCGTGGGGAATCCCGAGCTACTCGATCTTCGGCTGGCAGCGCCCCTGCTACCTGATGGGCGACGGCTACACCAAGACCTACAGGGAGCTGATCGAGACCACCGATTGGGATGCCTACGGCCGGGGTCGCGACTCGCGCTGCGACAACTGCATGGCCCACTGCGGCTATGAGCCCACCGCGGTGCTGGCCACCACCGGCTCCCTGAAGCAGTCCCTCCGGGCGCTCGTGCAAAGCTAAGCGGGTGCGGGTCCTTGTCGTCGAGGACGAAACCAAGCTAGCGGTGCTGCTGCGCCAGGGCTTGCGCCGGGAAGGCATGGGCGTGGACGTGGCCGCAACGGGCGAGGACGCGGTGATGCGAGCGACCGCCACCGACTACGACGTGATCCTGCTCGACGTGATGTTGCCCGGCCAGGACGGGTTCGAGGTGTGTCGTCAGCTGCGGGCCAAACAGGTGTGGTCTCCGACGCTGATGCTGACCGCGCTCGACGACGTCGACGACCGCGTGCGCGGGCTGGACAGCGGCGCCGACGACTACCTGGCCAAGCCGTTCTCCTTCCAGGAGCTGATGGCGCGCATCCGGGCGCTGGTCCGGCGGGGGGCGCACCCCAGGCCCACGCTGCTGAGCGTCGGGGAGCTTCGGCTCGACCCGGCGACCCGGCGTGTCGCCTACCGGGATCGCGAGCTGTCGCTGACCGCGCGAGAGTTCGCGATGCTCGAGCTGTTCATGCGCCGTCCCGGGGAGGTGCTCACGCGGTTTGAATTGCTCGAGCACGTCTGGGACGACAGCTACGAGAACCGCTCCAACGTGATCGACGTGTACGTGGGCTACCTGCGCGACAAGCTCGAGCGCGACGCGATCGAGACGGTCCGGGGCGTCGGCTACCGGCTGCGAGTATGAGCAGCGCGCGCACCGACAGATGGTCGCTGCGCCGGCTGCCTTTCCGGGCGCGGCTGACGCTGGCGTTCGCCGGTCTGATGATCCTGCTGTTCGGCGGTCTGGCCCTGCTGCTGCACGCGCGCTTCGAGGCCGGCCTGGACCAGAGCATCAACCGTTCGCTGCGCACGCATGCCGGCGACCTGGCGCCGCTCGTGCGTGGCCACCAGCAGCTGCCGGCGCCCGCGGCCACCGATGGTGCGTTCGCGCAGGTCCTCGATCCCGGTAGCGGCCAAGTCCGCGTGGCGACGCCCGGGTACGCCAAGTCGCTCCTGACCGCTGCGGAGCTCCGGCGTGCCACACGTGGCGCGCATTTCATCGACACCCCGCATGCGCGGCTGCTGGCCGAGCCGGTGGCCACAGCACCGCCGGCGGTGCTCGTGGTCGGCGCGTCGCTGGCCCAGCGAAACGGCGCGCTCACCACGCTCAGCGAGCTGCTGTTCATCGGCGGGCCGGCGCTGCTCATCCTCACCTGCCTGATCGGCTACGGGCTGATGGACCGAGCACTGGCCCCGGTGAAGACGATGAGCGAGCGAGCCGCGAGCATCTGCGGCGCTCCCGACGGCGCCCGTCTGCCGGTGCCCGAGGCCCACGACGAGCTCCGCCGGCTGGGCGAGACCATGAACGACATGCTCTGCCGGCTCGACGACGCGCTGGCCCGCGAGCGGGCGTTCGTCGCCGACGCGGGGCACGAGCTGCGCACGCCGCTGGCCATCCTCAAGCTCGAGCTTGAGTTCGCGCTGAGCACCGACAGCACGCGCGAGGAGCTCCAGGAGCGTCTTCGCTCGGTCGCCGAGGAGGTCGACCGGCTCAACCGGCTGGCCCAGGACCTGCTGGTGATTGCCCGTGCCGAGCAGGGTCGCCTCCCGCTCGAGAAGCGCTGGATCGACGTCGAGCC
>JAFAYP010000611.1 GCA_019240305.1 Solirubrobacterales bacterium | reverse complement strand
CCGCCCAGCACGTTGCGCTCCATCGGCGACAGTATGTAGCCAATGAGGAGCGGGCGAGAGCGCGCGGAGGTGCGTGAGCGGATCGCGAACGGGTTTCGGCGCTTTGCTCGGGAGGCGGCCGGTCGCTCGTCGCTGTACGTGCAGATCACCGAGGCCGTGGCGTGCAGCCCCTGGACCCTCGGCTTTCTGGCCACCATGCCGGACGCGAAGTGGCAGCCCAACGTGTTGCTGGCGACGGTCCGATACCTGTACGGGACGCCCGGCAACGCGCAGGACTTCTTGGCGCTGGTCAAGGACCGGGCGGACGCGATCGCCGAGACAATGGCCGTCCGCACCACCCAGACCAACGAGCCAGCCCGGTGCGCCACATTGCTGCCGGTGCTGGCGCGGCTTCCCCAGCCGCTCGCGCTGCTCGAGGTCGGGGCCTCGGCCGGGCTGTGTCTGCTGCCCGATTACTACCGCTACGACTACGGTGGTCACGTGGTCGCGGCGAGCGCGAGGTGCGAGGCGGAGCCGCCGCTGCTGCACTGCCGGGCGGGACCGGGGACGCCGTTGCCGGAACTGGGCGTCGAGGTCGCCTGGCGGGCCGGCCGCGACCTGAACCCGTGTGTCGGCCGAGCATCTGACCTACACCCCAGACGAGGAGATCCGCTCGGTCGGGGCGACCGACACGATCGCCGTGCTGCTGCCCCAGGCCGAGCTGATCTACCTGACCGACCGGCGGGCGCATGCCCGGGCGTTCATCGACGCCGGTGTCCCCGTCGCGGTGGCGACCGACTACTGCTCCTCGATCCATGCCACCTCGCTGCCGGTGACGCTGGGGATGGCGGCGCCGTGGTTCCGCCTCACTCCGTCCGAGGTGATCGTCGGCGGGACGTTGAACGCGGCCTACGCGCTTGGGCTCGCCGGCGATCGCGGATCGATCGATCCCGGCAAGCGCGGAGATCTCACGATCCTGTCGGTCTCCCATCCGGGCGAGCTGTGCCTGGCGGTCGGACAGGAGGTGGTCTCGGATGTGATCATCGGCGGCGAGATCGTGCACAGCACCCGAATTGGAGAGCGATGACGCACACCCGGATCAGGCCGTTCAACACCCGCGACACGTATCCCGACCAGGATCTCGACAACGACCTGTGCCAGGCCGTGGTCGCCGGGAACATCGTGTTCCTGCGCGGTCAGGTGGGACAGGACCTCGACACGGCGCAGTCGGTCGGGATCGGCGACCCGGCCGCCCAGGCCGAGCAGGCGATGCGCAACGTCGAGCAGCTGCTCGGCGAGGCCGGTGCGCGGTTGGATGAGATCTGCAAGATCGTGATCTACCTGACAGACCCCCGCCATCGTCAGTCGGTCTACCGGGTGGTGGGGCGGTGGCTGCGCGGTGTGCATCCGGTGTCCACCGGGCTCGTGGTGAGCGCCCTCGCCCGGCCCGAGTGGTTGGTCGAGATCGACGCCACCGCGGTCATCTCGGAGCGCTGACCGGCATGATCGACGTCGAGGAACTGGCCCGCTTTATCGCCGTCCCGGCGCCGACGGGCAGCGAGGACGCGCGGATCGCGTGGCTCGAGCAGCGGCTCTCGGGCCTGCCCGGGCGGCTGGCCCGTGACGAGGTCGGCAACCTGCTGTGGCGCTTCGAGGAGGCGACTGGCTCGCCCGAGCTGTTGCTGATGGCCCACGTGGACACGGTGTTTCACGGGGTGGAGGAGATCGACGTCGCGCGCGAGGGCGACGAGCTGATCGGCCCCGGCGTCGGTGACAACGCCACCGGGGTGATGGCGGTGGTGTGGACCCTCGCCGCGCTTGAGTCGATCCCGCCGGGTCTGGCCGTCGCGTTCACGGTGGGCGAAGAGGGGCTCGGCAACCTGCGCGGCGCCCTGCACGCCTGTCGCGAGCTGCGCCCGGCGATGGCGGTGGCGGTCGAAGGGCACGGTCTGGACGAGATCGTGACCGAGCACGTGGGAAGCACCCGGGCGCGGCTGGCCGTGACCGGTCCGGGTGGCCATTCGTGGTCTGACCGGGGCTCGCCCAGCGCGATCCACGCGCTGCTCCCGATCGGGCTGGCGCTGGCGGCGAGCGGAGCGAACGTGGGCAAGGTCTCCGGCGGCGAGGCGGTCAACGCGATCGCCGCCCACGCCGAGCTGTTCGTCGAGCGCCGCTCGATCGAACAGGACGAGCTCGATGAGTTCCAGGCCGAGGTGGGCCGGTTCGAGGTCGATCCTCCGCTGGCGCTGGAGTGCGAGATCGTCGGGCGTCGCCCGGCCGGGCGGATCGATCGATCGCATCCGCTCGTCGAGGCCGTGCTCGCCGCGCGGCGATCCCTCGGGCTGTCCGACGGTCTCGATTCCGGGTCGACTGATGCGAACGCGGCGGCCGCGTTCGGCATCCCCGCGGTCTCGATCGGGTGCACGCGCGGGTCGGGCATGCACACTCCGGGCGAGCGGATCGAGCTGAGCCCGCTCGAGCTGGGTTGCCGTCAGCTCCGCGCGGTAATCGGCGCCCTGTTGGGCTAACCGAGCCCGAGCCTGCTAAGCGGCGCCCAGGATCTCGAGTTCGACGTCGTGCGGGCCGCCGGCGTTGATCGGGTTCAGGTCCATCGGGCAGGCCGACAGGGCCACGGTGACGTCGATGAGCGCCTCGAGCGTCACGTAGTCGCCGGCGAGCGCCGGTGAGGCGAGGAACTCGAGCCGGCCGCCCTCATCCCAGCGGACGTGCATGAACAGATTGAGCGGCGCGGGCAGGCGAGGAGCGTCGATCCCGTGGCGCGACAGCGCGCGCTGGAAGTTCTCGGCGCAGCTGGCGTGGTAGCCCTCGGCACCCAGCAGCCGGTAGCGCTCGGGGTCGCAGGCCGCGATCAGCGTGTCGTGCGCACCGGGGCTGGTGTCCTCGACCAGCGTGAGCAGCGCCCGCCGGCGCGAGCTGTACAGGTGATCGCCCACGGCGGGCACGAGCTTGCCCAGGCTGGTCCGGGTGTGCTCCATCGACAGGTACTCGCTGGGATCGGCGCGGGCCAGCGCCCAGGTGTCGACGACCTGCCCGCCGTGGGTGTTGGTGATCCGCAGCCGCTGGCCGGCGCGTAGGACGAGCGCGATGCCCTCGCGCGCGCGAAGAATCTGGTGATCGCCCCTGGTCGGCAACGGTTGCGCAGCGTATACGTCGAGGGTGAGCGGACGCCGGGCATGTATAACGCGTCACGCGATTGGCACGCTGCGAAGCGTGGCGCGCTGTGCATCTGACAGCGACCTAACGCGCCACGGCCCCGGGAATCGATGCGGTGTGACGCGTTATGCAGCATGCCTTCCCGCCACCGAAGGAGAGCGTATACAGTGCGTTCTCGACAACCAACGAGAGGAGCTGGGGCTTGAAGGCGGCACGGCTGGTCGAGATCGGGATGCCTCTGGCGGTCGAGGATGTGCCGGAGCCCGAGCCAGGCCCGCGCGACGCGGTGGTGCAGGTGGAGTACGAGGGAATCTGCCGTACGGACTGGCACACCTGGGTGGGTGACTGGACGTGGATCGGGCTCGCGCCCGCGCTGCCGATCACCATGGGGCACGAGTTCGCCGGAACGGTGACCGCGGTTGGGTCGGAGGTGACCACGGTGCGGTCCGGCGATCGTGTGGCGGTGCCGTTCCACGAGGCGTGCGGGAAGTGCCCGTACTGCCGCAGCGGGCGGACCAACCTGTGCGATGCACTCGAGTTCCTCGGCATGACGCACGACGGCGGCTACGCCGAGTACGTGCGCGTGTTGGGCGCCGATCTGAATTGCGTGCGGTTGCCGGACGCGGTGGCCTTCGACGCGGCGGCGGCCCTCGGCTGCCGGTTCATGACCGCGTGGCACGCGCTCCAGCACCAGGCCGGGGTGCGGGGCGGCGAGTGGCTGGCCGTGCACGGGGTCGGCGGCATCGGTCTGTCCGCGGTGCAGATCGGCGCAGCGTTGGGGGCAGGCGTCGTGGCGGTCGACATCGACGATCGCAAGCTGGCAGCCGCGCGTGAGCAGGGCGCGGCGTTCGTCATCAACGCCCGCGAGGGCGACGTGGTCGAAGCGGTCAAGCAGGCGACCGGCGGCGGCGCCCACGTGGCGCTGGGTGGACTCGGCACGGCGACGCTCGTGCAGGCGGCGATCCGCAGCCTGCGCAAGGGCGGGCGACTGGTGCAGGTGGGGCTGACCAGCCGCGAGGAGCAGGGCATCGTCGGCATCCCGCTCGATGAGGTGATCGAGGCCGAGCTGTCGATCATCGGCAGCGTGGGCAACCCGCACGTGCACCTCCCGGCACTGCTGTCACTGGTGGCCGACGGCCGGCTCGATCCGTCCGGTCTGGTCACCGAGCGGGTCGGGCTGGAGCACGCCCACGGGGTGCTCGAGCGAATGACGAACTTCGACACGATCGGCTTCTCGCTGATCGACTCGTTCTAAGTGCACCGATCGGCTCGTTCTGGGCGCATGAGTCGAGCCCGCCGCTGCGCAGCCCTTGAATTCCGCGGCGAGGAGGGGCATAGTGTCACTTGTATACTCTGCACACAAACTCGCCGGCGCACGCACCGCGTGTGAGGGGCCGTCGCGAGCCACCCGCGCCCACTCGGAAAGGCCGATTGATGTCGACATCCAAAGGCCGCATTGCGCGACGTCCTGCGCGCTACGGACTCCGCCTTCACGCCGGCGGTAGTGCCGTCCCGGAGCGGCCACCGTCGCTGGCTGAGCACGTATGCCGCGTGATCCGCGATGACATCCTCTCGGGGCGCCTGCCATCGGGCGCACGGTTGACCGAGGCGATGGTCATGGAGCGCACGGGTGTCAGCCGGACGCCGGTGCGGGAGGGGTTGCGGACGCTCGAGGGAGAGGGCCTCGTCGTCACGTATCGCAGCCGTGGCACGTTCGTCACCTACCGGCTCACCCCCGATGAGGCGACACTGATCTACGACGTGCGCCTCGTGCTCGAGCCGCATCTGACCGGCCTGGCCGCGGAGCGAATGACGCCCGAGACGCTGGCCGCGATCGAGAACGTGCTGGCGCATTTCGTCGATGCGCTCGACAACGCCGAGCCGCGCGAGGCAGGACAGCTCGACGCCGACTTCCACCTGGCGATCTACGAGGCCAGCGGCAGCGAGCTGCTCAGCGTGCTGCGCGGCTACTGGACGCGCCTGCAACTCGAGCTCTCCGAACGGGTCTACAACACCGAGCTGCCTCGCCGCTTCCTGGACGAGCACATGAGCATCTTCGGAGCGCTCAAGGACGGCGACAGCGCACGGGCCAGGAAGCAGATGAAGGCGCACATCGAGCACGGCAAGGCGACGATCGTCAAGGCGCTCAAGGAGAAGGCATGAGCGCCCTGAAGTTCGGACTCGCGCTGGAGAACTTCACGCCGGCCGACAAGACCCCGGATGTTCAGTCGATCGTCGCGTACGCCCGTCGGGCCGAGGAGCTGGGCTACGAGTCCCTGTGGGCGTGGGATCACATGTTCCTGGGCAGCGGACGGCCGTTTCCGTTCCTCGAGTCGCTCTCGACGCTCGCGCTGCTCACCGCGCACACCGAGCGCGTCGAGCTCGGCACCGGGATCCTCGTGCTGCCGTTGCGTCGCGCGGCCGTGCTGGCCAAGACCGCGGCCAGCATCGAGATCATGTCCGGCGGGCGCCTCACGCTCGGCATGGCCGTGGGCTGGTATGAGCGCGAGTTCGACGCGTGTGGCGTGCCGTTCAAGCAGCGCGGGCGGATCTTCGAAGAGAACCTGGCGCTGATGCAGAAGTTCTGGACCGGTGAGCGGGTGTCGGGCACAGCCACCGGCATCGACTTCCGGGGCGCGGTCATGCTGCCCAAGCCGGCGCCCCGGCCGCGGCCGCGGCTGCTCATCGGCGGCTACGTGGACCGCGTTCTGCGCCGCGTGGCCGAGAAGGGCGACGGATGGCTCACCTACTTCTACGAGCCCGGCCCGTTCAGCACCGCGTGGCAGCGGATCCGCGAGCACGCCGAGGCGGCGGGGCGCGATCCCGACGAGCTCGACAACGTGGCCCAGCTACCGCTGTGCATCGACGAGTCCTTCGAGGCGGCCGACGCTCGGGCCCGGCAGTACATCCACGACTACTTCGACCTCCCGGCCTGGAGCGAGTCGACCGCCGAGAGCTCGATCCGGGGCACCCCCGAGCAGTGCGCCGAGCAGATCGCCGAGCAGGTGGCGGCGGGCGTTCAGCACATCTGCCTGTGCCCGTGCAACTACGAGCTACAGCAGGTGGAGCGGTTCGCCGCCGAGGTGATGCCGCTCGTGGCCGACCTCGCGGTGGGCTCGGCCCGATGAAGGACGCGGCCGACAAGCGCATGACGCTGTCGGAGGCCGCGCAGCTCGTGCAGAGCGGAGACACGGTGGTGGGCGGGGGCTGCTGCTACTCGCGCACCCCGTGGGCGATGCTGCTCGAGCTGGTGCGCGCCGAGCGGCGCGGCCTGACCCTGGCGCGCAATCTCATGTGTTACGAGTCGGAGCTGTTCCTGGCTTCCGAGACGGCGAGCAAGCTGGTCTCCAGCTGGGTCGGCATCGGTCTGCGGTGGGGCATCCCCAAGGTGTTCCGCGAGTACGTGGAGCGCGACCCGTCCATCTACGAGGAGTGGAGCCACCTGTCGTTCGGGATGCGGTTGATGGCCGGATCGATGGGGATGCCGTTCTTGCCGACGGCGTCGCTTCTGGGCTCCGACCTGCTGGACCGTCTGCCGGCGGAGCACATCCGCTGCCCGTTCACCGACCAGTTGCTGGTGGCCGTTCCCGCGCTGGTGCCGGACGTGGCCCTGATTCATGTGCAGACCGCCGACGCGCGCGGAAACGCCCAGATCGAAGGCCCGGCGTACATGGACGTCGAGTGCGCCCGGGCGGCCAACACGGTGATCGTCACCGCAGAGGAGATCGTGCCCTCCGAGGCGATCGTGCGCACGGCCGACCGCACGGTCATCCCGGGCTTCGTCGTCGATGCCGTGGTCGAGGTGCCGTTCGGGTCCTATCCGCACGAGTGCCACGGTCGCTACGAAGCCGACTTCGACCACTTCGACGGCTACACCGAGATGGTCACCCGCGAGGGGGTGGCCGGGGTGCAGGCCTATCTGGAGGAGACCGTCACAGCGCCCGGCAGCTTCGCCGCGTTCCTCGACACGGTCGGGGCGTCGCGGCTCCTCGAACAGCGCCGGCGCGCCCGCGAGCTGGTGGCTGCGTGAGCGGGGCCACCCCGATCGAGCTGATGACGATTGCCGGCAGCCGGCTGCTGCGCGACGGGCGGGTGGTGTTCGCCGGCGTCGGCGCGCCGCTCGAGGCGAGTGTCCTGGCCAAGCGGCTGCACGCCCCGTCGCTCACGATCGTGCTCGAGGGCGGCTCGATTGGCCCGCGCATGCTGCCCGGCCGGCTCCCGGTCTCGACCAACGAGATGCGGGCCGCCCACGACGCGTTCATGCTCACCTCGATCAACGATCTGTTCCTGTACGGACAGCGCGGGCACTACGACTACGGGTTCATCGGGGCCGGCCAGCTCGACCAGTACGGGAACGTGAACACCAGCTACATCGGCGATCCCGACGCGCCCAAGGTGCGCCTGCCGGGGAGCGGCGGCGCAAACGACATCGTGTCGAGCTGCTGCGAGGTGATGATCATGACGCGCCACGAGCCGCGCCGGTTCGTCGAGCGCGTCGACTTCATCACCAGCCCCGGCTACCTGAACGGACCGGAGTCCAGGCGGAGCGCCGGCCTGGTGCGCAACCGCCCGGTGGCCGTGGTCACCGACATGGCGCTGCTGGGCTTCGACGAGAAGACGGGCAGGCTGCGGCTGGACGCGCTCCAGCCGGGCGTCACCGAGGAGCAGGTGCACGCCAACACGGGTTTCGAGCTGCTGGTGTCGGAGGCGATCGGCGAGCTGCCGCCGCCCACCGATCAGGAGCTGGCCGAGTTGCGCTGGCTGCGCGACGGCAATCGCATTGACACACCGCAGACGAGAGAGGTGACGTCGGCACCATGACAATCGGTCCATTCATCGACATGAAGGGCGCGGTGGACGTCCACATCCACTCCGAGCCCGACCTGTTCCCGCGCATCGCCGACGATGTCGGTGTCGCCCGTCACGCGGCCGCAGCCGGGCTGCGCGCGATCTCGTTGAAATGCCACTCCGAGCGCACGACCAGCCGTGCGTACATGACCATGCAGCAGGTTCCCGGGATCCAGGTGGTGGGCGGAATCGTGCTGAACCGGGCGGTGGGCGGGATCAACCCGGCGGCGGTCGAGGCGATGCTGCAGCTGGGCGGCAAGCACGTCTGGATGCCGACCGTCGATGCAGCCAACCACGCTCGCACGTTCGGCTCCACCGGCGCCTACGACAAGCAGGCGAGCACGGTGGCCAAGAAGCAGGACACCGGCATCGAGGTGTTCGACGAGGCCGGTAAGCCGATCGACGGGCTCATGGACGTGCTCGATCTCACCGCCCAGTACTCGGCGATCCTCAGCACATGTCATCTGTCGGTGCCCGAGATCCAGCGCCTGGTGCGCACCGCGCGCGAGCGCGGCGTGGAGAAGATCATGATCACCCATCCGTTCTTCCGGGTGCCGGCGCTCGACCTCGAAGCACTGCGTGAGCTCGTCGATCAGGGCGCCTACGCGGAGTTCGGCTACTGCACGGTCTCGCCGATGTGGAACCACGCGGCGCTGACCCAGGTGGTGGAGGCGATCAATGCCCTCGGCCCCGAGCGCTGCATCCTGATGAGCGACGCCGGCCAGCGCCACAACCCGATGCCGGCCGAGTGCCTGCGCGTGTTCGCGCAATCGGTGTATGAGTCGGGGATCAGCGAGGAGGGAGTCGAGCGCATGATCAAGGGCAACCCGCTCGCTCTGCTCGAGCTGCCGCCGCCACCACCGCAGGCGGTGAGCGCGGATCGCAACGGCAGTGCGCTCGAAACCGACGGACGCGCGGTCGGCGTGCGCGTGCCAGGCGGGGAGGCGTCGTGAGCACGCGCATCGGTTTGATCGTCCCGTCCTCCAACACGGTGATCGAGGTCGACTTCTACCGCCGGCTGCCTCCCCGCTGCACGCTGCACACGGCCCGGATGTATCTGGAGCAGACCACTCCTGAGGGCGAATCGGTGATGCTCGACGAGCATCTGCCGCGGGCGACGAGCGATCTGGCCACCGCCCGGCCCGACGTGACCGTGTTCGGATGCACGAGCGCCGGCGCGCTGCGCGGCAACGCCTACGAGGCGAAGCTGGTCGACGAGATCCAGAGCCAGACGGGCAGCGCCACGTTCAGTGTGGCCGCCTCGGTGCGCTGGGCGATCCGCGCGGCGGGTTGCCGGCGGGTGGGCGTGATCACGCCGTACGTCGACAGCCTGAACGAGAAGATCGCCGAGAGCCTCCAGGACGACGGACTCGAGGTGGCGGGCATTCACGGGCTCGGGATCACCGAGAACTTCGCCATCGCCGAGGTCGAGCCCGAGCGCATCGCCCAGTTCGCGGCCGAGTGCTTTGCCGGCAGCGACATCGAGCTGCTGTTCGCCTCGTGCACGAACTTCCGCGCCTTCGACGCGCGCGAGCAGATCCACCAGGCGGTCGGGCTCCCGGTGGTCACCTCCAACCAGGCGGCGCTCGCCGCGGTGCTGGATCACCTCGGCGCTCCCGCCGCGGTCTAGATGTACTCCCCGCCGTTTGAATACGTGCGCGCGAGCTCGTGGGAGGAAGCCGTGGCGGCGCTCGAGCGCGGGGACGACGACGCCCACGTGCTGGCCGGCGGCCAGAGCCTCGTTCCGATGATGATGCTCGGGCTTGCCGCCCCGAGTCTGCTGGTCGACGTCGGCGGCGCCGGCGAGCGCACGATCGAGCGCCGCGATGGAGCTCTCGTGCTCTCGGCCCTCGTTCGTCACATCGAGCTCGAGCAGTCAGACGTGGTGCGCGAGGCCTGCCCGATGCTGAGCGAAGCGGTCAGGCACATCGGCAACGTGCGCGTGCGCCACCGCGGCACGATTGGCGGTTCGCTGGCCCATGCCGAATCGACCGCCGAGCTGGCCACGGTGGCGGTCGCTCAGCGAGCCACCGTTCGCGTCCTGGGCCCGCGCGGAAGGCGGACGGTGCCGGCGGCCGAGCTGTTCGTCACGCACCTGACCACCTCACTTGAGCCGGGCGAGGTTCTCACCGGCGTGGAGTTCCCGACCGCCGAGGCGAGCGGTTCGGGGAGCTGCTTCTTGGAGATCGCCCGGCGGGCGGGCGACTTCGCGATGGTCGAGGTGGCGGCGACGGTGTCGGTCGACCAGGAGGGGCGCTGCAACGATGTCCGGTTGGTGGTCGGCGCAGTGGCCGACCGGCCGGCCGACGTATCCGACGCCGCGCAGGCCCTGATCGGCGCGCGGCCCGAGCAGCCGGCCGTGGCCGAGCTGGCCCGCGCCGTGGCCGATGAGGTCGAGATTGGGCCGAGCTCGCACGCCGGCGAGGAGTACCGGCGTGAGATGGTCGCGGTGCTGGTCGAGCGCGCGGTGGGAGCAGCGGCCGAACGCGCCGAGCCATGAGCAAGCACGAGATCTCCCTGCAGGTCAACGGTCGCCCGGTCGAGGCAGTGGTCGAGCCCAACATGTCGCTGCTCGAGCTGCTGCGCACCCAGGCCGGGGCGAGCGAGGTCAAGCTCGGCTGCGGCGAGGGCGTATGCGGCACCTGCACGGTGCTGCTCGCCGGCGAGCCGGTCAACTCGTGTCTCGTGTTCGCCGTGCAGGCCGAAGGCCACGAGGTGACCACGGTACGGGGCCTGGCGGGCGAAGGCGAGGAGCTCCATCCCCTGCAGCGCAGCTTCCTCGAGCACGCCGGCTCGCAGTGCGGTTTCTGCACCCCCGGAATGCTGCTGACCGCCAAGTGGTATCTCGACGGCCATCCCGCGGCCGGGCGCGAGGAGCTGCGCGCGGCGCTCGCCGGCAACCTGTGCCGCTGCACCGGCTACACGAAGATCCTCGACGCCGTCGAGGCGTACCGAGACCTGGAGGTTACGCATGTCGACTGAGACGGCTGACCCCAACGTGACCATCGAGGCGCCCGAGCGGCCCGGCGAGGCGGCGCCGCCGAAGATTGCGCCGGCCCCTCATCGCGACTTCGTCGAGAAGGTGGCGGGCACCCTGCGCTACGCGGATGACTGGGCCTTCCCCGGGATGCTGCACGGCGTGGTCGTGCGCGCGCAATTGCCCTCGGCGCGCATCGTCTCGATCGACACGAACGCCGCCTCGGCCGTCCGCGGCGTGCGGGCGGTGATGACCGCCGCCGACATCCCGCACAACGGGATCCTCGACGAGGCCAGCGGGCTGGGGGTCGACGCGATCGTCCAGCCCGTGCTGGCGTCCGACCGGGTGCGCTACGACGGGGAGCCGGTCGTGCTGGTGGCCGCCGAGACGCCGGGGGCCGCGGCCGAGGCGGCCGGGCTGGTCGAGGTCTCCTACGAGGATCTCCCGGGCGTGTTCGACCCCGACGAGGCACTGCGCGACGACGCGCCGGCGGTCCACGCCGGCGGCAACCGCTACGTCACCTGGCGCTCGGCGATCGGCGATGTCGACGCGGCCATGCAGGCGG
>JAFAYP010000596.1 GCA_019240305.1 Solirubrobacterales bacterium | reverse complement strand
TGTAGGTCTTGCCGCCATCGCTGATCGTTGGCAGCGCGGTCGCCATCGCCGGGATGATCTGGGTGCCGGCGGTCCCCGATGCGTGCGCGAACGAGTACGGCCCCAGGTAGGTCAGCCAGTGCACCTCGCCGCCCTGCGTCGTGAAGTCGATCGAGGGATCGAGAGACTGCGGGAACGTGCCTTCGACGACCGTGGCCGTGCCCCCGCTCTTACCGCTACTCGAGGTCCCGCCCGACGTCGTTGACGACGATGACGCCGCCGACGAAGATGACGCGCTCGAACTTGAGCCCGAGCTTCCGCACGCCGCCACGGCGAGTGCCATGGAGGCGGCGACGGCCGCCCACAGCGGCCTCTTGTACTTCCTCATGCGTCCTCCTCCTAGAGGTTTGTCAGCGGGGAAATCTAGTTCACGGACGCGGGCACGTGGGAGTGCCTCGGTGGCCCTAATCAACTGGAAACACGCGCCAGCCAGGCCAACCAGGCCAAATCCGCGCCCCTCGGCGAACACCGGATCGACCCCGGTCAGAGCGCGGGCGGCTGACGATCAGTCCACGGTGAGTACGGCCTTGCCGTTCACCCGCCGGTCGAGCAGTGCTTCGATCGCGCTCGCAGCCTCACTCCAGGACAGCGTGAGATTGATCTGAGGGTCGAGCCGGCCCTCGGCCACCAGGTCCGCCAGCCGGCGCAGATCGGCGCTCCCGCTGCGGGTGTGCTCGAGCTCGGCGAACAGGTAGAAGCCGTACAGACGCGCCCCCGGCGCCCGGGAAAACAGCTCCCGAGCCGGGTATGACACCGGCTCGGGGATGGTCGAAGCAAAGCTGACGATCGTCCCGCCGGGCGCGACCCGTTGGATGGCGGCGCCCAGCACGGGACCTCCGACTCCGTCGAGGACCGCATCGTAGATCGGACCCTCCAGGTCGACCTCAGACGCGAGCTCGTCCGCCCCGAGTTCCCGTAAGCCCTCGGTACGCCGCGCGATGCCGGTCACGTGCGCACCGCCCAGCTTGGCCAGCTGGATCGCGAAGCGACCGACGCCGCCGCTCGCCCCGCTCACCAGCACGCGCTTGCCGAGCACGAAGCCGGCGATCTCCAGCGCGCGCAGGGCGGTCAGCCCGGCCACGGGCAGCGTGGCCGCCTGCTCGAGCGAGATCGCCTCGGGCAGCTCGGCCAGGTGCTCGATCTTGACCGCGGCCAGCTCGGCCCACGCGCCGACGTTCTTCAGCCCGACCACGCGGGCGCCCTCGCGAGGCCCTCCGTCCTTCGCCGCGCGGCGCACGGTCCCGGCCAGATCCCACCCGGTGACCGTCCCCGGCTCGAGCGCTTCCAGCCGCCGCGTCTCCCCGCGGTTCAGGCTGAACGCGTGGACTTCTACCAGGGCCTCGTCGGCCCTTGGCTCCGGATCGGCCACGTCGGCCAGTTCGGCAAACGGGGCGTCGGGCCTGGAGACGAGTGCACGCATCGGACCTGAGGCTAGCTGGCCCGCGTCACCCCCAGGGCGTTGCTGGATTTTCCGCCATATGCGCGGGAAATTCAGCACACCCACCGGCCGAGCCGGTCGCGAGGGTTGCAATCCGCACAAGCCGCTGGTAGCGTCAGCACCGCAATCTGGAACGTTCCAGAACGAGGGCGAGTAAGCACGATCGGAGGGCCGAGGACATGAGCAGCATCACCGGTGCGCCGACCAGCGTGTCGACCGGGGCACGCCCGACCGCAGGGCTATTCACGCGCCAGGCCTCGGGGCTGGTGCGCGAGCTGGGCATCCTCGCGGCCACGGGGATCGCGCTCGCCTCGGTGGCGCTTCCCGACACGTTCATCAACTTCAACGCCGGCCTGACTTCGTTTAACCAGGTCGAGTACTACATCCCCCTGCTGGCCGGCGCGTTCATCTGGTTCGTGGCCATGTTCGCCTACCGCTACCTGGTCCAGGCCATTCCCCGCGCCGGTGGCGAGTACGTGTTCCTCTCGCGCGTCGTCTCCCCGGTCGCGGGTTCGATGGCCGGCATCGGCCTGGCCGTGGTGTTCACCTACGTGCTGGCCACCAACGCCCACTTCTTCGCCGCCTACACGCCGTTCATGCTCACCGGGCTGGGCGCCGCGTTCCACAGCCATGCGATCGCGAATGCGGCAAATCACGTCGGCAGCAAGGGCGCGATCGCCGGGATCAGCGTCGGCGTGATGCTGGCGGTGGCCGCGATGTCGTTCTTCTCGCTCAAGCGCGTGGCTCAGATCATCATCGGCTTCATCGTGCTTCAGCTGCTCGCCTTCGCCGTGCTGGCTCTGCTGCTGGCCGACCACTCCCGCAGCGACTTCATCACCGCCTTCGCGCGTTACAGCAGCCACCCGGGCGCCTACCAGGACGTGATCAGTGCCGCGAAGTCCTCGGGCGTCGTGTTCGGTGCCTCGGTCGGGGCGATGATCGCCACGATCCCATTCATGGTCGTCAACTACAACGGCGTCCTCTACTCCTACTACGTGGGCGGCGAGCTGCGCCGGCCGGCGCGGACGTACCTGTACGCGTCGGCGATCAGCATCGGTTTGCTGGTCGTCGTGTGGGTCGGCGTGTGGGCGCTGCTACGGCACACCGCCGGGCTTCACTTCATGCAGGCCCAGGCCAACCTCGGCAACAGCAACGCCACCGCGTACGGCAAGATCTCGAGCCTCAGCTCCGCGGCCGGCGGCCTGGGCTACGGGCTGGCCCTGTCGGGCGACCCGATCTCGAAGATCCTGCTCGCCACCACGATCCCGCTGGCCGCCGTGGCGGTCAACATCGCGTTTTTGGCCTGCACCACACGCGTCCTGTTCGCGCTGGCCTTCGACCGGCTCCTGCCCGTCCGTGTCGCGCAGGTCTCGGAGCGCAACCACGCGCCGACCATGGCGATCGTGATCGTGCTGAGCGTGAGCGTCGCCTTCTGCTTGCTGCTGGCCTTCGTCAACATCGCCAACCTCGTGGCGCTGGAGAGCCTGTTCTTCGCGCTGATCCTGCTCGCCGGCGCCATTGCCGCGACCTTCCTGGCCCACCGCCGGCCGGAGCTCGTGAGACGACCGGGTCGCGAGGACGTCGACCGCTGGGCCGGGCTGCCCGTGGTCACCTGGATGGGCGCCTCGGCCACGGCGCTCGCCCTGTTCACGATCGTCGAGGTCCTCATCCACCAGAACGCATACGGCAAGCTCAGCGTCGAATCGGTCACCGCGCTCGTGGTCGTGTTGCTGGCCGGTCCGGTCATCTACGGCATCGCCCGCGGGCTGCGCCGGCGCCAGAACGCGCTCGATCTGAGCATGGCGATGCGCGAGCTGCCCCCCGAGTAGCCGATGCTCGGCTTCGGCTCCGGCAAGGGCAGCCGGCGCAAGCGCGCGCTGCGGATCTTCTTCGCGACCGACCTCCACGGCTCGGACCGCTGCTTCCGTAAGTTCCTGGCCGCGGCGCGGATCTACGAGGCCGACGCGCTGGTCCTTGGCGGGGACATCGCCGGCAAAGGGCTGGTCCCGGTGACCGCGGACAACGGCTCGCTGCACGCCGAGGTGCGCGGCGAGCCGGTCACGCTGCCGGCGGGCGAGGAGGAGCGCCTGTACGCAGAGATCAACCGGCTCGGCTTTTACCCGGTGCGGATGGAGCCCGACGAGATCGCCGCGCTC
>JAFAYP010000556.1 GCA_019240305.1 Solirubrobacterales bacterium | reverse complement strand
GCGGCGATGCTCACGCTGCCGTTCCTGTTCGCCGCCACGGTCCAGGCGGCACTCCGCTCAGACATCTCGCTGCTGGCCAGGGCCGCGCTCGGTTACCTGCCGCTGGCGATGCTCTCGATCGGAATCGCCGCGCCGCTCACGACGCTGGGGCTGGCGGCTTCGGATGAGATGTCGGGGCTGATCACATCGACCGCGGGAGACGCTGGGCAACACCTGATCACCCGGCTCGGGATCGCCGCCGTCGGCATCCCGACGCTCGCCCTCAAGCCGTTTCTGGGCTTCCTCGTCGGTCTGCTGGTGATCGGGGCGGCCTTCGCCCTGTGGATCGAGCTGCTGCTGCGCGAGGCCGCGGTGTACGTGGTCGTGCTGATGCTTCCGCTCGCGTTCGCGGCGCTCACCTGGCCGGCGCGGCGCATCTGGGCGATCCGCGCCATCGAGCTGCTGGTCGCGTTGATCCTGTCGAAGTTCGCGATCGCCGCCGTGCTGTCGCTCGGCGGCGCGGCGATCAACGCCAGCCTGGTTCCGCCCAGCATTACCGGATTGATGGCCGGCACCGTGCTGCTCATGCTGGCCGCGATGTCGCCGTGGGCGCTCCTGCGACTGGTCCCGCTGGCCGAGATCGCTTCGGGAGCCGCCGGCGCGCTGCGGGGGGAGCTGCACTCCACGACGACCGCCACGACAGGCAGGCCAGTTGGCTACGCCAACGCGGGCGCCGAGTGGGTGGGCGCCACCACCGCGGCCATGAAGCGCGACGCGCAGTCCCAGATGGCCGCTCAGGACGATGCGCCCGACCCCGGGGCCACCGGAGAGGGTCCAGACTTACCGAGCGGCGGCCCGGATTTCCCGGCCGGCGGCAGTCTCCCCGGTCCTGGCGGCGCGCCCACACCGGGCGGAGCTGAGGCTCCCGACACACCCCGGGATCCGGCCCCCACCCCACGCGATCCTCCGTGGTCGGAGCGGTCCGTGATCGAACTCGGCCCGAACCTCGATAAGACCCGGGTGTGGCCGCACCCGGAGGCCGAGTGACCGTGGCCGCACCCGGAGGGCTGATGACCGGCGAGCGCCTCACCTACCGGTTCGGCCCGGTGGAGCGGCGCGGAATCCTCGGCCAGCTGCGAGCTGCGCAGATCGCCCTGGTGGGGGCCGGCGCCGTGGCCGCAATCGTCGCCCTGGACCGCGAACCGTCCGCGGCGGGAGCGTTCCTCGGCGTGCTCGCGCTCGGGGCGGCGGTCGCGCTCGCGTTCGCCCCGGTGGGACGCCGCACGGCCGAGGAGTGGGCGCCGGTCGCAGTCACCTTCATCCTGCGCCGCGCTCGGAGCCGGCACCGCTTCCGCTCGGGCGCGCCCGCCTCCGGTGTGCTGGCCACCCAGCAACCCGGCACCTGGCGCCGCGTGCTCCGGCACCGCGAGCCGCATCCCCCGGCCACCGTTCGCGGCGTTCGGGTTCTCGAGGTCCGGTCCCGGGACGGGACGATCGGCGTCCTGTCCGAGCAACGGCGTCGACGGCTGACCGCCGTGCTCGCTTGCCGGGTGCTCGCCTTCTCGCTGCTCGACCCCGACGCGCAGGAGCGCCGGCTGGCGCGCTGGGGCCTGATCCTGTCGGGTGCCGCCGGAGGCCCGGTGCGGCGGATTCAGTGGCTCGAGCGCACCGTGCCCGCCCAGGGCGATGAGCTGGTCCGCTGGCTCCATCACGAGCGCGATCCGGCTGTGCCGCTGCGGGGCACGCCGATGGTCGAGTCCTACCTGGAGCTGATCGGCGCCACCACCCGCGCGGCGCAGGAGCACGAGGTTCTGATCGCGCTCCAGATCGACTCGCGACGCGCCGCCGAGCGTGGCCGGGACAGCGCTCTGCGCACGCTCGTCGAGCAGACCGAGCGGCTGGCCGAGGGGCTCGAGGCGGCCGAGGTCGCGGTGCTCGGGGCGCTCGGCCCCCGACAGCTCTCGCGCGTGCTCCGGACCGCGTTCGATCCCTACGCCCGCGCCGAACTGGCCGCGCTCGAGACCGCCGACCCCGGGCGCCAGGGGCTCTCGGAGGCGAACGCATGGCCGCTCGGCGCCGAGGAGCACTGGGAGCACTACCGCAGCGACGGGGCCTTCCACGCGACGTTCTGGATCGGCGAGTGGCCCCGCGTGGAGGTCTCGCCGATGTTCATGGACGCCCTCCTGGGGCGCTCGAGCACGGTGCGAACGGTGGCGGTCACGTTCGAGCCGATCGCGCCCGAGCGATCGACCCGCGAGGCCGAGGCGGCGATCACCCGCGACCGGGCCGACCGTGAGCTGCGCCACCGCTTCGGGCAGGCCGAAACCGCGCGCCAGCGCCAGACTCAGGAGGCCGCCGTGCGCCGCGAGGGGGAGCTCGCCGCCGGCCACGGCGAGGTGCGGCTGGCCGGCTTCGTCACGGTGACCGGACGCGATCCCGATGACCTGCGCCGGGCATGCGCGGACGTGCACGAGCAGGCCGTCCGCGCCCGGCTCGAGCTGCACCGGATGTACGGGCAGCAGGCCGAGGCGTTCGCGTTCACGCTGCCGCTCTGCCGGGGGCTTCGATGACCGCGCCGGCCTCCGCGTTCCTCACCTACCTCTGGCACTACATGCTCGCGCGGCTGCTCTACGACGATCTCGTCCGGCCGGTCAGCCGCGGCCATGTCCCCACCACTCTCATCGTCGTCGCGATCGCCGCCGCGGTCGCCTTCGGCCTGGGCCGCAGAAGCGGGCGGCGGGCGTGAGCTGGCCGATGGCAGAGCGTCCCGCTCACCGCTGCACGACGCGGCACGCTCAGGCGATCTATCCGTTCGTGACCGGCGGTGGCCTCGGCGGCCGCGGGGTGTTCATCGGGCGCGACTCGGGCGGCGGCGCCTTCTGTTACGACCCCTGGGTCCTGTACGGCGACGGAACGCTCGACGACCCCAACGCGATCGTGCTCGGCAAGCTCGGACAGGGCAAGA
>JAFAYP010000265.1 GCA_019240305.1 Solirubrobacterales bacterium | reverse complement strand
GGAGCAGGGCTGCGATGATGCGCAGGCCAGCATGCTCCCCACTCGCCACCTCCTCGAGTTCCTCCTCACGATCTATGTCCTGATCCTGATCCCGGGCCCGAGCGTCCTGTTCGTGGTGAGCCGCGGGGTGGCGCTCGGGCGTCGCGCCGCGTTGGCTACGGTGCTCGGCAACGCCGGAGGGCTGGTCTTCCAGGGCACTCTGGTCACCGTCGGGATCGGCTCGATTGTCGCGCGCTCCGACGCGGTGTTCACCGTGCTGAAGCTGATCGGGGCGGCGTATCTGGTCTTTCTGGGGATCAAGAACATCCGGGAGCGCAAGGCCTTGGCCGAGTTGTTCGGACCGGCCGCCCAGGTGGCGCCGAAGCCTGTGCGGCGGATCATCCGCGAGGGGTTCCTGGTCGGGGCCACCAACCCCAAGGGCGTGCTGATCTTCACCGCGATCCTGCCCCAGTTCATAGACCGCTCCCAGGGACACGTCACGCTTCAGCTGGCGACGCTCGGCGCGATCTGCGCGGTGATCGCGCTGCTGTCCGACGGTGCGTGGGCGCTTGCCTCGGGCACCGCGCGCCACTGGCTGGGCCGTTCCTCGCGGCGCCTGGAGGCGCTGACCGGTATCGGCGGCGCCATCCTGATCGCGCTCGGCTTCGGGCTGGCCGTGACGACCCGCCGCAGCTGATGCCCAAACGGCGCAGCGCCGGCCTTCTCCTGCACCGCGGGCGAGGCGATCGGCTCGAGGTGCTGCTCGTGCACCCGGGCGGCCCGGCCTGGGCCAATCGCGACGCGGGCGCGTGGTCGGTGCCCAAGGGCGAGTATCTCGAGGGGGAGGAGCCGCTGTCCGCGGCCCGGCGCGAGTTCGAGGAGGAGCTCGGCACTGCGCCGCCCGACGGCGACCCCTTCGATCTCGGCGAGATCCGCCAGAAGAGCGGCAAGCGCGTGCGCGCCTGGGCCGTCGCCGGCGATCTCGATACCACCCGGATTCACAGCAACACGTTCCGGTTCGAATGGCCGCCCCGCTCGGGAAAGCTGATCGAGATCCCCGAGGTGGATCGGGCCGAATGGTTCGGGCTGAAGGCCGCGCGCGAGAAGATCATTCCCGGCCAGGTGCCCTTGCTCGATCGGCTCGAGCAGCAGCTGAGCAGCGACGCCGAATGACCGAGCATGCCTGACGTCCGCCGAGCGGCCAATGTCCTCGACCGGCCGCCCGACGCCGGGGGGCGCCTGGCGCATATACTTGTGCCATCAACGAGATGACGACGATCTCGACCACGCTCTACAGCGATCCCGCCTGTCCCTGGGCCTACTCGGAGAGTCCGGCCCTGCGCGTGATCGAGTGGCGCTACGGCGATCAGCTGGACTGGCATCTCGTCCTGGTCGGCTTGACCGAGGAGGCCTCTCAGTACGAGGCGCGGGGGTACACCCCGGTCCGCGGCGTGCTCGGGCAGGCTCGCTTCCGCGAGCGCTACGGGATGCCGTTCTCGACCCAGATCAAGCCGCGCATGAGCGCGACCTCGCGGGCCTGCCGCGCCGTCGTGGCCGCGCGCATGCAGCAGCCTGGAAGCGAATGGCGCGTGTTCCGTGCCCTGCAGCTGGCCAACTTCAACTCACCGATGCTGCTCGACGACGACGCGAACCTCGCCGAGGCGCTGCGCATCGTGCCCGGCATCGATCCCGACCAGATCGTGGCCTCGATCGACGCGCCCGAAGTGGTCGAGGTCTACCGCGCCGACCGCGAGCAGACGCGCACCGCAGCGGGCTCGGCCGCCGAGCTCCAGGGTAAGACCGCGACCACCGACGGGCCGGTGCGCTTCACCGCCCCTTCGATCGTGTTTGAGCGCAGCGGCACGCAGCTCGTGGCCGGCGGCTTTCAGCCCGTCGAGGCCTACGACATCCTCATCGCCAATCTCGATCCCACCCTGCACCGTGAGCCGCCTCCCGAGGACCCGGCGCCCCTGCTCGAGCGCTTCCCCGACGGGCTAACCACCCAGGAGGTGGCCGCACTGCTCACCAAGGGCAACGACCGGCCCGACCGAGGCGCCGCCGAGATGGCGCTGCTTCAGCTGGTCGGCGGCGGGACGGCCGTTCGCCATCCGCTCGGCGATGACGCGGTGTGGCAGTCGGCCACCGCGCGCGACGCGCTGGATTTCACTGCCCGCCAGGCCGTGGCAGTGGGCTGACGGCCACGTTCGAGCCGAACACACTGAAGCTGCCGATCGTCCAGGCGCCGATGGCCGGCGGGCCCTCGACGCCCGAGCTGGCCATCGCGGTCTGCCAGGCGGGCGGCCTCGGGTTCCTGGCCGCCGGCTACAAGCGCGCCGACGCGGTCGCGCGGGAGATTCAGACCGTGCGCGCGGCCACGGGCGCTGCGTTCGGCGTGAACCTGTTCGTGCCGGGGGCGGAGCCGGCCACGCCGCGCTCGCTCGCCGGCTACCTGGCCGAGATCGCTTCGGAGGCCGCACGCCAGGGCGCGTCGGTGGGTGAGGCGCGCTTCGACGATGACGACTGGCAGGCGAAGCTACAGCTGATGTGCACCGAGCGCCCCGCCGTGGTGTCGTTCACCTTTGGGTGCCCGCCGGCGGAGGTGTCCGAGTGGCTGCACGGCGCCGGGGTCGCGGTGTGGGTCACGGTCACCAACGTGGCCGAGGCGCGCGCCGCGCAGGCGGCCGGCGCGGATGCACTGGTCGTCCAGGGCAGCGAGGCGGGTGGGCACCGCGGCGGGTTCATCGACGACGGCTCGGACGAGGGCGGCATTGGGCTCCTGGCCCTGCTGCGGCTGACCGCGCGAGCCATCCCGCTGCCGCTCATCGCCACCGGCGGGATCATGGACGGCGCGGCGCTGGCCGCCGTGCTGTGCGCCGGCGCGAGCGCGGGGCAGCTCGGCAGCGCGCTGATGCTCTCGCCCGAGGCGGCCACCGCCGAGGCCCAGCGCGCGGTCATGGCCGACCCCGGTCCCACGCGGGTCACCCGCGCCTTCAGCGGACGCCCCGCCCGCGGCATCGTCAACCGCTTCCTGGTCGAGCACAGCGCCGCCGCGCCGCTCGCCTACCCGGAGATCCACCACGCCACCAGCCCGCTGCGCGCGGCGGCCCGCAAGCGCGGCGACGCCGACGCGTTCAACCTGTGGGCCGGTCAGGCCCACGAGCTGGCGCACGCGTGGCCGGCCGCAGAGATCGTGCGCGAGATCGCCGCCGAGGCTGACGCGGTTCTCGAACGCGTCAGCGCGGGCCGGCGCGGTCCAGGTACCAGTGCCGGGTCCCGCTCACCATCCAGCTGACCTGGTCGTCTTCCTCGCGCACGAACGGGATCAGGCTAAAGCGGCTGATCGTCCGCTGTGCGCCGACCTGGTCTGAGTAGAGGAGCTCGATCGACAACGGCTCGTTGCGCGAGATCGCGTCGGCGATCTCGCGCTGCTGTGGATCGCTTTCTTCTCTGATTGCCCCCTGCCACAAGCCCACGTCACCAGCTGGGATGTAGAGGTCGCGCAGCTGGGCCCGGAACTGATCCTCGGCCTCATGTTCATCGACACGGCGCTGTAGTCCGGGCCGTACCGACCAGGCCTGGCACACGCCGATGCCGGCGCCGATGTTGCGCAGGCTCATCACCAGGTAGACATTTCCGTCCACGTACTCGGCTGTGCCGCGGCTCCCGTCGACTCTCACCCAGTGCTGGTCGCCGAACATGATCTTCTGCGACGGATCGTCGTTGCGCGACTGAACGAATAGCGGCCGGCGCTGCTCCTGCAGCGCGATCTCGGCGATCCGCGCCGAGCGGTTCGACGACCGGACCGCGGCGAACGTCGCCACGGCGAGCACCAGCGTCCCGGCGCCGGTCGCCAGCGAGGAGATCTCCGTCCAGGAGGCCACCTAGGCTCCGGTGAACACCGGGGCGCGCTTGCCGACGAACGCCGCGGCGCCCTCCAGGAAGTCGTGGCTGCGGCCCAGCGCGTGCTGGAGCTCGGCCTCGAGGTCGAGCTGCGCGTCGAGATCGCCGTAGATGAACCGGTTGAGCGCACGCTTGGACGCGGCATACGAGCGCGTCGGGCCGGCGGCCAGCTTCTCCACCAGCGCACCCGCCTCGTCCATCAGGCGCTCGTCGGGGTGCACCCAGTTGACCAGCCCCCACTCGAGCGCTTGCGACGCCGAGATGCGCTCGCCGAGCAGGGCCATCTGGAAGGCGCGGGCGCGGCCCACGGCCGGTGGCACGAACGCGGTGGAGCCGCCGTCGGGCATCAGCCCGATGTTGACGAAGGCCAGCCCGAAGAAGGCCGACTCGGCGGCCAGGATCAGGTCACAGGCGAGCGCGAACGAGCAGCCGATCCCGACCGCCGGGCCATTCACCGCGGCG
>JAFAYP010000046.1 GCA_019240305.1 Solirubrobacterales bacterium | reverse complement strand
ACGATGGTGAGGGGCGCCGAGTTCACCGGCGCCGGTCTGGCCATCCAGGAGGGGGATGCGCGGATCACCCGGATCGGCGTGTGGCTGCGGCGCTACTCGCTCGACGAGCTCCCCAACCTGTGGAACGTGCTGCGCGGGGAGATGTCGATCGTCGGCCCGCGCCCCACCCTGGCCGTCCAGGTCGAGCAGTACACCGAGCGCCAGCGAGGGCGTCTGAGCGTCAAGCCCGGGCTCACCGGTTGGGCCCAGGTAAACGGACGGGCCTCGCTCCCCTGGCCCGAGCGGATCGAGCTCGACCTGTGGTACGTCGAGCACTACTCGGTCAGGCTCGACCTCGAGGTCATCGCCCGTACGGTCCGCCTGGTGCTGGGTGGCGAGGGGATCTACAAGGGCGAGCGCGGCGGCTGGGTGCCGCCCGGCGAAGCCTGAGCGCCCGCCGCCGGCGCGCTCAGCGTGAGCCCTCGATCGGCTCCCACATCGCGGGCGCACCGTGGCGCAGCCAGTCCCACAGGCCGACCGCCAGCGACGCGGTGGTCAGGACGTAATAGCGCGCGACGAGCAACCCGCGCAGCGGGACAACCGGCGCCAGAAGCGCGGCCGCCAGGGCCGCGAGCTGCACCACGAGCGTCGCCACGTACACCCAGCCCTGGCCGACCAGCGCGATGTTCGTGCCGAGCGCGATCAGGTGGACGAACGGCGTCATGTAGCGCAGGAACCGGTGCGAGAAGATCATCCACGCGTACAGCGGGTCGTAGCCGCGCGGCGAGAGCATCCCGCCGCGCAGCGTGGTCCGCCACGTCTGGCTGGCCATCCGCCGCTTGCGGGAGAACTCGCCCTCGATCGAGGGCAGCATCAGCTCCGTCGAGCGCGCCTCCGGCGCATACACGGCGCGCCAGCCCCCCTTGACCATCTTGAACGGGAAGCCCAGGTCGTGACCCATGATCCCGTCGGAGGCCAGGTAGGACTCCCGGCGGGTGGCGTAGATCGACCCGTTGCCGGCGGTGATCGACCGCACACGCGACTCCAGGGTGCGGATCCACATCTCGTAGCGCCAGTAGAGCCCCTCCTGATTGGTGCCCTGGCTGCTCACCACGTGGACCTGGCCGCACACGTAGCCCGTCCGCCGGTCACCGAAGCGAGCGACCAGCTTGCGCAGGGCGTCGGGCTCCCAGTGGGCGTTGGCGTCCGAGAACGCCACGATCTCTCCCCGCGCCCGGGCGAAGCCGGTGTCCTGGGTCAGGACCTTGCCCTGCCGGGGCAGCTCAAGGACCAGGTCGGCCCCGGCCTGGCGGGCGCGCTCGGCGGTGGCGTCGGGCGAGCCGTCACAGGCGACGATGACCTCCAGGCGATCGCGCGGGTAGTCGAGCGCGAGCAGGTTGGCGATCCGCTCGCCGATCACCGGCTCCTCGGCGTAGGCGGCCACGACCACGGATACGGCTGGTAGCGCGGCGTCGTCGGCCGGCGTTCCCGTGACGGGACGCCTGACCGCGCGGGCGGTCAGCGCGAGCAGCAGGGTGTAGCCGACCTGCGCATAGACGAGCAGGCCGGCGCACAGCCAGAAGATGATCTCGAGCGCGATCACCGCAGCCGGATTGTGCCGCCTGGCTACCGGTCGGCAGCCCGCTCGACGAAGCCGCCGAGCGTGAGCGGTGAGTCGCCACCGACCAGCAGCGGCGGACCGTCGATGTCGCGCAGGATCGCGTTGTCCGGCGGGAAGGTCACCTCGACCTCACCGATCTCATCGCGCCGGCCGAGCGTGGCGAGCACCTGGGCCTCGGCCATGTTCGCTCCGCCCGCGGCCAGCGACGAGGTCCCGGCGGTGTGCCTGACGTTGATCTCGGTGACCATCGGCGAGCCGTCCGCGGCCTCCTTGAGGTCGACCGTGAACAGGCCGTGCACCGGTTCGCCGTGCTGGGCCGAAATCAGGCGAACCGCCTGCTCGGCCGCCGCGCGCGCGGCCGGGTGGTTCACCAGCTTGCCGCGCGAGATGTTCCCGGTGATGCCGGACACGACGAGGTGGCCCTGGAAGTAGTCCAGGCGCTCGTACAGCGCGACCTTCAGCAGCTCATCGTCCGCAAAGAGCAGGCAGCAGGCGAGGTTCCGGCCCGGGAGGTAGCCGGCGACCATGTACTGCTCGATCGCTGGATTCAGGCACGCCCACGCGTAGGCCTGCTCGGCGTCGCTGACCTTGATCGCGCCCAGGCCGCTCGAGGACGCGTCGGAGAAATCGCGCAGCCAG
The DNA here is from genome assembly GCA_019240305.1 of Solirubrobacterales bacterium. Lineage (GTDB taxonomy): Bacteria > Actinomycetota > Thermoleophilia > Solirubrobacterales > Solirubrobacteraceae > Palsa-465. Next base: position 3,828 of record JAFAYP010000046.1, on the reverse strand, counting down.
ACCGGCTCGCCGGTTAGCTCGAGCCCGCGGCGGGCCAGGAGGTCCTCGCGGCTGACCGTCCGGTAGGGCGGGATCAGCCCGCTGTCGCTCAGCACGTCATACAGGAGCTTCTTGCTGATCGCGACCGCGACGAAGCGCGCGGAGGGCAGCAGCGTCGGCACCGGGAACTCCCGGCCGCTCCAGTAGCGCACCTCGGCCTCGGGGGACACGACCGCAGCGTCGATCGTCTCCTTGCGGCAGACGTCCTCGATGGCCTCCGGATAGCCCGGATCGCGCGTGCCCGGAACCAGGTAGACGCGCTCGTAGCAGCCCTCGTAGAAGCCGTACCAGTTCCCGCCGCGGTCGGTACCGATCAAGACCGCGTCGCCCAGGCGCTCGCTCATGCCGAGCGAGCGGGCGATCGCGCGTGGCGTGACGCCGCAGGCGCCCGTGATCAGGATCCGCACGCCCGGCCTTCAGCGGTGGACGCGCAGCAGGAAGCCGCTGTGGCCCGGGGCGAAGATCTCGACCCGGGAGAACCCCGCCGCCTGGAACATCTTCTCCAGGCCCTCACGGGTGTAGTTGAAGATCGGGCAGTCGCCGATCCACTCGTAGCGCACCTTACGGACCGGCCCCTTCATCCACGACCAGGCCGGAAACGAGCCGACGACGCATCCGCCCGGGGAGCACAGCTCGAACATCCGGGCGGCGAAGTCCTCCGGGTTGGGCAGGTAATCGAACAGGCCGAGGGCGAGCAGCACGTCGAAGCGCTCGTCGAAATGAGCGGTGAGGAAATCGCCGGTGATCAGCGTGGCCCGCTCGCCGAAGCGCTCGAGGCGCTGCTCGGACATGTCGATCATCGGCTCGGAGAAGTCGATCCCGACGTAGCGCCCCGCTCCCGCCTCGAGCACGAACTCGCCGATCCGCCCAGAGCCGCAGCCGACGTCGAGCACCGCGGGTTGCTCGTAGCCGGCCACCGTGTCGACGGCCAGCTGCCGGCGGCGGAACAGCCCCGGCCGCAGCAGCTTGACGAGCGGCCGCTCGTCTTCGTAGAGGTCGTCGAATTGCTGGGCCTTGGTGGTGAAGCGGTTACGGACCCGCTGGGGGGCGTCGAGTGAGCCGGGCATGCGCCCAAACATAGGGGATCGGCCGCGATCTGGCAGCCTTGCGGCGTGTCCTCGATCGTGGTTCTCGGTCCGGGCGGGGTTGGCGGCTTTCTGGCCGCCGTGCTGGCGCGGGCCGGAGAGGACGTCGCCGCCGTCGGTCGCGAGCGCGAAGCGGAGGTGATCGCCCAGGACGGGATCTCGGTGCAAAGCCGGCTGTTCGGTCCCTTCAACGCGCGGCTGCCGGTGAGCACCGAGCTGACCAGTCAGGCCGACGTTCTCCTGGTCGCCACCAAGGCGCCGACGCTGCCCGAGGCGCTGACGCGAATCAAGTCCGCGCCGCGCCTTGTGGTGCCGTTCCTGAACGGCTTCGAGCACGTCGCCGCGCTCCGCTCCTACTTCGGAGACGGCCGGGTGGCCGCCGGGGTGATCCGGATGGAGACCGACTGCCCGGCTCCCGGGCACGTCGTCCAGTCGAGCCCGGGTGTGCGAGTCGAGCTGGCCGCGGACGACGCCTCGCTCCAGGAGGCCGTGCGCGGGCTGGCGGAGGTACTGCTCCGGACCGGCCTCCCGGCTCAGATCGGGGCCAGCGAGGCCCAGGTGCTGTGGTGCAAGCTCGTGCGCCTCGCGCCGCTGGCCTGCACGACCAGCGTCGCCGATCGGCCGATCGGCTTCATCCGCACCGATCCGCACTGGCGCTCGGTGCTGCTGGCCGTGATCGGCGAGGTGGTGGCGGTGGCCAATGCCGAGGGGGCCCAGATCGATCCGGCGAGTCCGCTGGCCGAGCTCGAATCGGCCCACGCCACGCTTGGCTCCTCGATGCAGCGCGATCTGGCCGCCGGGCGCGAGCCCGAGGTCGAGGCGATCCCCGGCGCCGTCCTGCGCGCGGCCGCGCGGCACGGGATCGAGTGCCCGACGCTCGCCGGGCTGGCGGCGGCGATCGCCGAGCGGGCCGGCCTGCCCGTCCCCGCGGGCCTCTAGCCAGGGCGTCAGGCGCGGGCGGCGCGAGCCCGACGCCGGGCCGAGCTGGCCCCAGCCTCGTCCCAGCACTCGTCGATGAACGCGGCGATCTTGCCGGTCAGGCGCTCGGGGCTGACCCGCAGCTCGATGATCGAGTTGGCGTCGATCAGCCGGCCGCCCGGGAGCTCGGCGGCCAGCATGTCGGCGTCCGAGAACGGGTGCACCGGATCGCGCGGATGCCCGATCACCAGCGCCGGGGCCTCGAGGCCCTCGCGCACGGTGCGCTCCGGAGCGGTGCGGCCGAACAGGATCCCCTGCAGGACGGCGGCGCTCGGCCCCGGGTCCTGGGCGATCCAGTCGAGCGCGAGCTCGACCGTGAACGGGACGAGCGCTCGCGGGACGCGGCGCGCGCCGAAGGCCAGGGCCTTCATCACCGGCTCGCCGTAGGTGAGCGCGAACAACAGCGGGGCGAAGGCCGCCGCGCAGGCCGGAATCGCCTTGTCGAGCACCGGCATCTCGATGATCATGCCCTTCAGGCGCTCGGGGGCCAGGGCGGCCAGCTCGAGCGTCACGTTGGCGCCCAGCGAGGTGCCGCCGACCACGGCCTGCTCGAGGTCGAGGTGGTCGAGCAGGGCGCGGGCCTGGCGGGCGAAGTCGGGCATCGAGTAGCACCCCATCTCCTGCGGGCGGTCGGAGTCGCCGTGACCCAGGAAGTCGAAGGTCACCACCCGGTTGCCGTGCCGGGCCAGGTCGCCGGCGAGCGGCGTCTGCATCTTCTGGGAGAGGAGCAATCCCGGCATGAGAACCGTCGTGCGCGGTCCCTGTCCGTGGATCGTGTAGGCGAGCCGGTGGCCCTCGTAGCGGAAGTACGGCACGTGTTTCAGGATACCCTTAGATGTCGACTGGCTAGTCAGCCAGTCTTGGGCCCGGTACCGTGCTGGGGTACACCACGAGGAGGACTTGCAATGGCAAAGCAGCTGCGATCGCTGAATGGTCAGGTGGTTGCGATCACCGGTGGGGGACGCGGGATCGGCCGCGCCACCGCCGCAGCGCTGATCGCCCAGGGGGCGCGCGTGGCGATCGGCGACATCGACGCGCCGCTGGCGGAGCGGACCGCGGCAGAACTCGGATCGGGAACGATCGGGCTGGCGCTCGACGTGACCGATCGCGAGAGCTTTGCCGCCTTCCTCGACGAGGCTGAGCGCCAGCTCGGTCCGCTGAAGGTGCTGATCAACAACGCCGGGATCATGCCGGTCGGCCCGTTCGAGAACGAGACCGACGATTGTGCACAGCGGCTGGTCGACATCAACATCCACGGGGTCATCCTCGGCTCAAAGCTCGCCATCGAGCGCTTCAAGCCGCGCGGCCGCGGCCACATCGTCCAGCTCGCGTCGATCGCCGGCAAGGGCGGCTTCCCCGGCGGGGCCACCTACTGCGCGACCAAGCACGCCGTCGTTGGATTGACTGAGGCCCTGCGCGCCGAGCTGCGCGGCACCGGGATCGAGATGCACCAGGTGCTGCCGATCGGCGTCAACACCGAGCTCTACTCGGGCGTCTCGGCGGCTCGCGGGTTCCCGACGGCCGAGCCGGAGGAGGTGGCCAACACGATCGTCGAGCTGCTGCAGACCGGCAAGTTCGAGCTGTTCGTGCCGCGCAAGGTCGGCGTGATCACCCGCGCGCAGGCGCTCATGCCCCGGTGGATTGCCGAGACGATCATCCGCGTCACCAAGGGCGATCAGCTCCTCCTGGCCGCCGATCCGGCCGCCCGCGCGGCCTACGAGGCCCG
>JAFAYP010000624.1 GCA_019240305.1 Solirubrobacterales bacterium | reverse complement strand
CCCGACCAAGGGGCTGCTCATCCTCGTCATCGCGGCGCTCTCGTGGCTGATTACCGCGCGACTCGTACGCGGCGATACCCTGTCGCTGCGCACGCGCGAATACGTCGAAGCCGTGCGCCTAGCGGGCGGCAGCGGCTGGCGGGCGGTGTCGCGCCACATCATCCCGAACGCGATCGGCACCATCGTCGTCAGCGGAACCTTCCAGGTCGCCGACGCGATTCTGCTGCTCGCCTCCCTTGACTTCCTCGGACTCGGCATTCCCCCGCCTGCGGCGAGCTGGGGACAGATGCTGAGCTCCGGCGTCGACTACGTCTACGACGGCTACTGGTGGCTCATCATCCTGCCGGGGGTGGCGATCGTGCTCGTCGTTCTCGGCTTCAACTTCCTCGGCGACGGTCTGCGCGACGCGCTGGAGGTTCGTCTCCGAGAACCATGAGGCCGGGAGCAGGCCGCGAGCAGTACATGACGTCCAGCAGGTACGCCGCACCGTGCACCGGTCGACCGCGCCACATCAATGACACGTTCATCCCCCCGAATAGGAAAGCCGCCGATGGAGACGCTTGAGGTAGCCCAGCCGAAGTGGAATGTCCCCTGGCCGATGGACCTGGCGGAGCACCGCCTGCCGTCCACGCACGTGCTCGCCGGCGAGAAGATTGAGATCACCTTCGACGACGGCTCGGCGCTTGCGCTCGCGCTCGACGCCGACACACTCAGGTGGCGCCTTACGGATGAGGATGGCCACTCGGCGGGCGGCGAGTGCGCGTATGACGCTGTCGAGACGCGGCCCGGACTGTTCTTCCTTGACTTCGTGGCCGCCGGCGCCCAGCGCGCAGTCACCACGGTGGTTGACCGCGGCGGTGGCCGCGCGCTCGCGCTCGTCAGCGACATCGTCGATTCCGACGGCCAGGCGGACCTGCAGCAGAGGGTTCGTACCGGCCGTGTCGCGGGCGCTGAGGGCAAGTACGAGCCGATCACCGCCACACGCGAGCTCCTCGGCCGGCGGCTCTACTGCGAGTACAGCAACGGCGTCGCGATCGAGCATGTCTACCTCAACTCGCAGGCATTTGCGTGGCAGCGGCTGAAGACGTCGATCGACGAGCTCACCCCCGAGGTCGGTATCGAAACCGGGATGATCTGGAAGATCGGCCCCGAGTTGTTCCTCCTGCACTCGAGGGGACGGCTGCCGGTCGCGCTCATCCTGCTCCTCGACCTCGAGCAGCGCCGCAACGTCGGCCGCCTGTTCGGCACCGGCAACTTCGGCCCGGTCGACGATCGATGTGGGGCGAAGATCACATTTCTCGGGCGGATGGCGTACCCCGACGGCTACGAGCCGGCCTGAGCCGATGTCCAACCTGATCAAAAGGAGCTAGATGACCGCCACCGCATCCCCCAGGTACCAGCAGCTCAGGGACTTTGCCGACCGGTATCTCGACGCGCTGGAGCACCGCGCCCCCTATGAGCTGCCGATCTCTCACGGCCTCAAGGTCACGGAGAACGCTCAGCGGATCGCGCTCGGCACTGGACTGTGGCGCACCGTGCGCGGCCTGCGGGACGGCGGCCAGTACTTCGTCGACGTAGAGCGCGAGCAGGTCGCCTTCTGGGGGGTCATCGAGGAAATCCGCGGCGAGGCCCTGTACGGGGTGCGGCTCAAAGTGGAGAGCCGGCTGATCACCGAGATCGAGTCACTGCTCGTGCGCGGTGGTGACTACTTCGAGCCCGACGTGATCGTCGCCGACAGTCCCGAAATGCACGCCGTGGTCCCGAGCGAGGAACGGCTGACCCGCGCTGAGCTCGAGGCGATGGCAACCACATATTTCGACTCGATCGAGCAGCTCACCGGCGACCTCATCCCGGCCCGCGAGGGCATGGTGCGGTTGGTCAACGGCACATCCGACAGCAACGTCACCCGGCCCCGGCTCAGCGAGCGCGAGCAGTACCTCGCGCTCGACGTCTCCTCTCAGATCACCGAGAAGCACTTCCACTACATCGAAAGCATCCGGGATCGCCGCTTCTCGATCCTCGACGAGGAGCGGGGCATCGCCCACTGCATGGTCATGTTCGACCACCCCGGGGACATCGAGAAGCCGGCCAACGGGATTCTGTTCGGGGCTCCGAACTCGATGCTCTGCTTCGAGGTGTTCAAGGCGTCGAAGCTCGGCCTGCTGGAGGTGTGGGCAATCGGCACCGCCCTCCCGTTCGGCTGCCCGTCCGGTTGGAGCTGATCTCGGCGTGACACCTCAGCTTGTCGGCGCCGCCTGAAAAGCCGGGCGGGAGATTCCTCCGCCCGTCAAACGATCGTGTCACGACACAAGGTGATTGGCCCAAGTCGTGGACGGTCGCTGGGGCCAGAACGCCCCGGCCGGCCAGCGAGCCCGCCAACTCCCACCTGACGCGCGTCAGGAAGGGCGTGAGGCGCCGTCAGATAGGCGTTTGGACGGGCAAACGCCGGCTGGGTCAAGTGGTCATCTGGCGATGCCGATATTCGCGCGATGGAACGAGCGGATATCGGACAACTCGCCCGTGCAGGAGCGGCCACGAAGCCCAAAGGCCAGGACTCCGGGATGACTTCTGGACAGGTACGCGACTCGCTGCTGGTCGGGGTCCCGTTCGTGATTGTCGCAGTCCTCTGCCTGGCCCTGCTTCCGGCCGGGCACTCGCTCGAACCAACTGGTGCGGCGATCGGGTTATCGCTGTTCATCATCGCCTTGACCTATGACGTTCGGGTGACCGGGACTTGGTGGTTTGGGTGTACCGAGGCGCCGTTTGTGCTGCTGCTGTTCAGCT
>JAFAYP010000616.1 GCA_019240305.1 Solirubrobacterales bacterium | reverse complement strand
AGCGTCGGCTCGATCAGGCGCATCTCGTTGGCGCGCCGGTTGTCGATCCGGTCGAGCAGGAGCTCCAGGGCCAGCTGGCCCATCTCGGTGCGGGGTTGATCGACCGTGGTCAGCGACACATGGGCCAGGTGGGCGATCGAGATGTTGTCGTAGCCGACGATCGAGATGTCGCCGGGGACCTGCACGCCGGCTCGGTCAAGGCCGCCGAGCAGCCCGGCGGCGACCACGTCGTTGGCTGCGAACACCGCGGTGGGGAGCTCGGGCCGGCGCACGAGCTCGGCCGCGGCGCTCACGCCGGCCTCCTCGGTGAAGTCGCCGGGGATGACCAGCGCGTGACGCGCCAGGCGATGCGCGCGCATCCCACGGAGGTAGGCCGAGCGACGCTGGGGGCCGCCGGCGCCGCTGCCGCCGTCGACGTGCGCGATCGCCTCGTGTCCGAGACCGATCAGGTGCTCGAGCACCAGCCCGGTGCCGTGCGCCTCGTTGATCAGCACGCTGTCGGCATCGACGCCGCGCACCGCGCGTCCCACGATCACCAGCGGCGCCTCGGATGCCGCGGCCGAGATGTCGCTGGCCGGCATGCGCGGGCTGACCAGGATGATCCCGCTGACGCGGTACTCGAGCAGCGCGTCGAGGGCGGCGCGTTCACGGCGGGCCTGGCGACCGCCGGCGGCGAGCAGCAGCCGGTAGCCGAGCTGGGAGGCGAGCTCCTCGACCCCGCCGGCGATCTCGGCGAAGAACGGGTTGCGCAGATCGTCGAGGATCACCCCCACGGTCCGGGTCTGCCGGCTGGCCAGGCTGCGGGCCATGGCGTTCGGCCGGTAACCCAGGCGCGCGGCGACCTCGAGCACGCGGGTGCGGCGCTCCGGGCTGACGTTGGGCCGCTCGCGCATGACCAGCGAGACCAGCGCGCGCGACACGCCGGCCTCTCGGGCGACGTCCTCCATCGTGGGGGCGCGGCGGGCGAGGCCGTCGGTGGATGGGCTGCCGCTGCCGACGGCGTCGGTGGATCGGCCGCCGCGGCCCACAGCGTCGCTGACGAGCCCGCGGGAGCGAGGGGGGCGCGAGGGGGCGGCCATGGCCGGCCGACCTTACTTAGAGCGCGACAATATTGCAATCGCATTAGCGCGCTCTACTCGCATGAGGAGCAGGGTCCTGTGACTGGGGAGAGCCGGCCCCCACCCACGGGCCGGCAGGCCTTGACTTCGTCTAAAGCCGCGGGATATAGTCGCCGGATATGGTCGTTAGAGCGCTCTAACGAGCATCGCGACTTAGAGCGATCTAATCGCCGAGGAGAGGATTTTCGAGCCAGCATGCAGGCGACGCACGCACTGTCGGGCCGTGCCACCGAGCCGATCGCCTACCGCCTGGCCGCGGGCCCCATCTCGTGGGGGGCGTGTGAGGTGCCCGGCTGGGGCGTGATGCCCTCACCCGAGAATGTGCTGCGGGAGATGGCAGAGCTCGGCCTGCGCGGGACGGAACTCGGACCGCCCGGGTTCCTGCCCGAGGAGCCGCAGGCGCTGAGAGCGATGCTCGCGGGCTACGGGCTGACGCTGGTCGGCGGGTTCGTTCCGCTCGTGCTGCACGAGGCAGAGCTCGACTCGGCGGTGCAGGCGGCCCGCCGTGCGGCGCGGCTGATGCGCGACGCCGGCGGCCAGATGATGGTGCTCGCCGCCGTGCAGGACATGAGCTGGGGCGAGCCGCAGGAGCTCGACGACGCAGGCTGGAGGCGTCTGGGAGAGCACCTGAACGTGATCGAGGATCTGGCCGCCGACGAGTACGGACTGTCGGTGGCGCTGCATCCGCATGCCGGGACGCTGATCGAGACCGCCGCCCAGGTGCAGCGGGCGCTCGAAGTCGTCGAGGTCGGCTGGTGCCTGGACACCGGGCATCTGCTGATCGGCGGGACCGACCCGGTCCAGTTCGCGCGGGAGCACGGCGAGCGTGTCGTGCACGTACATCTGAAAGACGTCGACGGCGGGCTGGCGGCCGATGTCCGGGCGGGCCGGCGCTCGCTCTTGAGCGCGACCAAAGCAGGACTGTTCACGGCGCTGGGCAAGGGAGACGCCCGGATCGCCCAGGTCATGGAGGCCCTGAAGACTCACGGGTACGACGGGTGGCTCGTGCTCGAGCAGGACACCGCCATCACCGGGGATGAGCCGACGGTGGCCGGCGGGCCGATGCGCGACGCACTCGAGAGCATCGCGTTTCTTCACCACACGGCTCCGACGACGGAGGAGATCAATCGATGAGACGACTGCCCCGCTATATCGGCATCGTCCTCGCCCTGGGTGCTGCGGCCCTGCTGCTGGCGGCGTGCGGTAGCAGCTCGAAGAGCTCGAGTGCCTCGGGCTCGGGCTCGACGACCAGCGCGGTGAACATCGCGGCGAGCACCGGCAGCAAGGTGTGCCCGTACAAGTTCGCGCTGATCACCCACGGCGACAACGGAAGCTTCTGGAGCGTGGTCTACAAGGGAGCCAAGGACGCCGCGGCCGACCTCGGATGCACGCTCACCGAGACCTACGGCTCCCAGCAGCAGGGCCAGGCCGAGCCCGACGACAACGCCGAGAACGCGCAGATCCAGGACGCGATCAACGCGCACGTGGACGGGATGGCGGTGTCCGACCACGATCCGTCGCTGATGAACCCGACGCTGGCCAAGGCGGCCGCCGCGGGGATCCCGGTGGTGCTGCTCAACGCCGGCTGCGACGACACGGACATCGCGGCCAGCGGCGCGCTCACCTGCGTGGGCCAGCCCGAGCAGCTCGCCGGGCAGGCCGCGGGTGCCGAGTTCAAGAAGCTCGGGGCCACCAACGTCCTGTGCATCATCCACCAGTCGGGTCAGAACCTGCTCGACCGCTGCAACGGCATCGCGCAGGCGCTCGGGGTGGGGCAGCAGTGCAAGACCGGCTCGGCGCCCTCGTCGGGCACGGGCTGCACCGAGCTCACGCTGTCCACGCCGAACGCGGCGTCCAACCCGCAGCAGGCCATCGGCCAGGTCACCTCGTACCTGCAGACCCACACCGGGGTCAATGCGGTGATGGCGCTGAACAACGCGATCGGCACGGCCCTGGTCAGCAGCAACCCGCAGAGCAAGCCGAAGATCGCCACGTTCGACCTCAACTCGGGCGTCCAGCAGGACATCACGGCCGGTTCGATGTCGTTCGCGATCGATCAGCAGCAGTACCTCCAGGGCTACCTGCCGCTGGTGTTCCTCGACCTGTATAAGCGCAAGAACGGCCAGAGCGTCGGCGGTGGCACGACCGTGCCCAGCGGGCCGCTGGTCGTCACCAAGTCGAACATCGGCAAGGTCTCGGCCGCGATCGCCGCCGGACAGGACTAGACGAGTAGGACACTAGACACCACAGCCAACTCACCGGGCGGGGCGCGCCGTCCCCGCCCGGTGACGAGATTCGAAACCAGGATCATGAGCGCCACCTCACCCCCAATAGCCACGCCGCCCGCCTCGGCGGCGGAAGACGAACGGCTGGTGCCGATCAGCCGACTGACGCGAACCCTCCGGCGTCCCGAGCTTGGCTCGCTGCTCGCCGCGGTATTCGTGTTCCTCATGTTCGCGATCACCGACGCGAGCTCCAACCATCTCTGGCTCAAGCAGACCGGTGTCGCGGCCTGGACCCAGCAGGCGGCGTTCTTCGGGATCGTGGCGGTACCGGTCGGCCTGCTGATGATCGGCGGCGAATTCGACCTGTCGGCCGGCGTGATGACCGGCGTGACCGCGATCGTGATGGCGCTGCTGGTCGGCAAATGGCACGTGAACACGTGGATTGCCATCCTGATCACGCTGGCCTTCGCCACCGTGATCGGGCTGATCAACGGCTACATCGTGGTCATGACCAAGCTGCCGAGCTTCATCGTCACGCTGGCCACCTTCTTCATCCTGCGAGGCGCGAGTACCGGCGGCGTGCTGCTGCTCAACAGCGGCAGCACGCAGATCACGGTGACCCAGGCGCACCCGC
>JAFAYP010000358.1 GCA_019240305.1 Solirubrobacterales bacterium | reverse complement strand
GCGCTGGTGTCAGACTGGGCCACGATCGAGGAGATCAAGCGGGTCAATGTGGTCGGGACGCGCAATGTGCTCGAGGCGGCGACCGCGGCGTCCGCAGAGCGGTTCGTGCACGTCAGCACCACTGACGTGTACGGCCACCCCGGTCGCCCAGGCATCGACGAGGACTACGTGTGGGCCGCCTTCAGCAACTGGTACTCGGAGACGAAGCGGGCGGCCGAGGCCGAGGTCCGCCGGGTGGAGCGGGCCCGGGGATTGAACGTCGTGATCCTGCGACCCGCGACCGTGTACGGCCCGCGCTCAAAGGATGTCGTGGGTGACATTGCCCGGGCGATCTGTGCGCGGCAGATGCTCGTCGTCGACGGCGGTCGTGCCGTCGCGGGCTTGCTCTACATCGAGAATCTGGTCGACGGCGCCGTGCTCGCGCTGCAGGGCGACGCGGCGCTCGGCGAAGCCTTCAACCTGTCGGATGGGGTCGACATCACCTGGAAGCGATTCCTCGCCGACCTGGCCGAGGGGATCGGGTGTCCGGCGCCCAGATGGAGCCTGCCCTACAGCGTTGCGTTCGGCCTCGCGTTCGGACTCGAGCACGGGTACCGGCTCCTGCGTCGCGTGGCGCGGGTGAAGACGCGTCCGCTGCTGTCTCGGCAGGCGGTGCACGTGCTCGGACGCGACCAGGATTTCAGCAACCGCAAGGCGATAGAGACGCTCGGCTGGGTGCCGCGCGTCTCCTACCAGGACGGTCTGGCCGCGACGCTCGACTGGCTGCGGGAGGAGTACCTCGCGGGGTAGGCTCAGCTTCCCGCGGTCTGGGAGCGAGCGATGCTCAGCTCCCAGCAGGCGAACGCGAAATGCGCCGCGGCACCGGCGAAGAAGGCGAACGCCCACCCGTACGTCTTCGTGTCGCTGCCGCCGAAGCCGAGCGTGACGAACCCAAGGCTGGCCAAGAGTGTGGCACCGAAGATGCGCGCGGTGGCGAAAGCGCGAAGGCGGCGGTACTCCCACGGCGCGATGATCAGCCGCATGCCGGTTCGCGGGGGAGAGGTCCACCAGCCACGCAAGCCCTTAGGAGAGCCGTCTTCATGCGGAGCGTTCATCGGGGTGCCTCCTGTCGGCGATCAGATTCCGGTACTCCATGCACGTATCAAAGTGATATCACTTTGATGGCGCGGCGTCAAGCTGGCGATCTAGAACGGCAGGCTGCGAACGATCACCTCACCCGGAGGCCATGTCGACGGGCCGTGCAAGGAGATCCACATCGTGCGCTGGGTCATCGGTGCGTGGCCGACGGGCTGCTGCACCCAAACGTCGTCGGGGATCTCGACGAAGCCAAGCTTTCGATATAGCCCGGCCCGGTCCTCGTGGCAGAACAGGATCGCGAAGCGGGGGCCGAGCCGCTGGGCCGTGGCAAGCGCCTCCTCGACCACCCTGCGGCCCAGGCCGCGACCCCGGTGAGTGGCGCTGACGATCACGCCACCCAGGCCGACCACCGGGAATCGCTCGCCGTCGACGTCGACGTCGGTCAGCACCATTCCCGTAGAGGCCACAAGCTGCCCCGACGCATCCCGTAGGCCGACATGGCGCTCCTTTGCCCGGAAGTGCAGCGTCACACCCGCGACGTCGAAAGGATCGAACTCATCGCCTTCGAGCGCATGGCGATACTCATCGGTCATCGGGCCGAACTCGACGACGTCCATTCCGGCATCGAATCAGATCCGACCGCTGCGGTAGAGACCGCGTCTCCTCGCCTTCACCCGGTCCGCTCAGGTCAAATGGGACCCGGTCGCGTCCGCTGCCACGCCAGTGACGCGAAAAGCGAATATATTCTCGTTTCGTGCCTGAGGAAACGGTTTCCCTGTCCCCTGGGTCGGTCCGGCTGAGCGTCGGGGATCTGCGCCCGGCTGAGCCGGCCGCGGGCGCGGTTGCGCGGTTGGGCGTTGGGGAGCCGGATTTCGAGACCCCGGAGCCGATTGTCGCCGCGGGGGTGCGCGCGCTGCGTGGGGGGTGGACGCACTACGGCGATCTCAACGGCGATCCCGAGCTGCGGGCGCTCGCGGCTGACCTGGCCTCGGAGGCCAGCGCCAGCCGGTACGCGCCCGAGCAGGTACTCATCAGCAATGGGGCGACCTCGGCGGTGATGGTCGCCATCTCGACGCTCGTT
>JAFAYP010000315.1 GCA_019240305.1 Solirubrobacterales bacterium | reverse complement strand
GGTGTGGGCCAGCAGCGCGCGGCCGGCGCGCGCCCCGAGGAACACCGACGTCCGGCTCGGCGCGTCGAGCTCGATGCGCATCGGCTCGATCAGCCACGCCGCGGCCGCGTAGATCAGGAGCGCGCCGACCACGACCGCGACCGGCTTGGCGAGATCCACCAGCGCGAGCACCGCGCCCCCGGCCGCGAGCAGCGCGCTCTGCACGAGCCGGCCGGGGCGCCACACCGCGACCATCGCGTCACGCCAGATCACTGCAAGCTCCGGGGCATGCCCGCCCCCGAAGCGCCGCGCGGCAAGCGACGAGAGGCACCCGCGCAGCCAGCGCACGACCGCCGCCCGGGATCCACCCGGCCCAGACCCCCGCGCCCCGGCACCCGCCGGAGCCGCCACCTCGGCCAGAGTGCGTCGGCCGCTCCGCGCGTCGAAATCCATCAGCGAGGCCTGCAGGTGGGCCATGCCCTCCGAGCGCCGGACGAAGCGCTCGGTCTCGCCATGAGCTCGCGCCCGCCACGCGACCCCGACGATCGAACCGGCGGCGATCACCAGCGCGCCCAGGCCAAGGAGCCACGAAACCGCCCCCGCGCCCGCCCCGGCCTGGACCGACCAACCCCACGGCCCTGACCACAGCGCCACAGAACGCCCGACGTGCCCGCCGGCCAGCGCCACCGCCGCCAGGGCCCCGGCCGCCGCCACCACCGGCCAGCGAAGCAACCACAGCGCCCGCTCACCCATTGCCCGGCTCGACACCAGCCAGCCGAGCGCGACGCAAATCACGCCGGCCAGGGCCAGACCGATCCCCAGCCCGAACATGCGCCCCACTGCGACGTGGCGCCGTGAGCCCGTCAAGCCGACCACCATCACGGCCGCGACGAGCACCCCGGCGCTCGCCCCCCACCCGAGCGCCCGCCGCAGCGGCCGGGAGACGAGCTTCGCCCGCACCAGCGGCGCCATCAACAGATGGCCGAGATCGGGTGGCGAGAACAGCACGGGGCCCTGCACGGTCCCCCACAGCCCGGCTCCGAGAAACACGAGCAGCATGAGCGACGGACCCCAGCGCGCGAGCGACCGGGCGCTCAGCACCTGTGCCAGCGCCGAGCTCGCCGTGCCGTAGAGCAGGACCCCGAGAATCCCACCCACCACGAGCGCCGTGTAGACGGTCATCGCCCGCTGGCCGAGCGTGCGCGAGCGGCGCGCCGAATCCAGCCAGCGATACACCGCCGGGACATCGCCCGCTGCCGGCGCCCGAGGCGGCTCAGGCGGCCAAGGCGCCGCGACGCTCAATACAGCTCCCACCCCCGCGCGACCGCGCGCTCGGTCAGCTCCGGCCACGATCCCTCGTCGAGGACCCGACCCTCCTGGAGGACCACACCGCGGTCGGCCACCCCGTCGGCGAAGCGGAGCTGATGGGTGGTCATGACCACCGCGACACCGCCGGCCTTGGCCGCCACCAGCAGCTCGCGCAGGCGGCTCTGCGACGGTGGATCGAGACCGACCACCGGTTCGTCGAGCACGAGCAGCGCCGCCGGCCGGATCAACGCGCACGCGAGCTGCGTCTTCTGCCGCATCCCGCGTGAGAGCTCCCGGGGCAGGTACGAACCGCGGCCGCCCAGTTCCAGGCGCTCGAGCAGCGCGTCGATCCGCGCATCGAGCGAGGGCCCGTTCCCGCCATCGACCACACCATGCGCCATCGCGACCAGCTCGAGGTGCTGACGCACCGTGAGGTCGTCGTAGAGCAGCGGAGCGTCCGGCACCACGGCCATGGCGGCCCTCGCCCGCTCAGCCTCGGGCTCGCGGTACGGGTCATGTCCGCAGATCCGCACCTCTCCATGGCTCGGCGTGAGCAGCCCGGCGATCAGCCTGACCGTCGTCGACTTACCGCTGCCGTTGACTCCGATCAGCGCGACGCATTCGCCGGCGTCGACCGACAGGTTCAGCTCCTTAAGCGCCACCAGGCGGCCATAGGCCCGCCCCAGTCCCCGCGTCACGAGCGTCGGCGTCGGCGTCGGCGCGCCGCCCAGGGTCACCCCAGCTCCCGCGCGAGCACGTCCAGCGCGCGCTCCACATCTTCACGTGAGACGTCCAGATGCGTCACCGCCCGCACGCGCCGCGCGTCGAATGCCTGCAGCTCGACCTCGTCGGCCACCCGCCCGACCAGCCCGCGCGCATCGTCGACCGAGAAGATCACGATGTTCGTCTCCACCGACGCGGGATCGAGCTGCACCCCTGCAAGCGAGGCCAGCCCGCGTGCCAGCAGCTGCGCGTTCGAATGGTCCTCGGCCAGCCGGTCGACGTGGTGGTCGAGCGCGTACAGGCAGCCGGCGGCCACGATGCCCGCCTGCCGCAACGCCCCGCCGAGCATCTGCTTCCAGCGCCACGCCTCGGCGATCAGCTCGCTCGAGCCGACCAGGACCGCGCCGACCGGCGCACCCAGGCCCTTGGTGAAGTCGAGCCAGGCCGTGTCGAACCCGCCCGCGAAGGAAGCGGCAGACACGCCCGAGGCGACCACCGCGTTCAGCAGCCGCGCCCCGTCCAGGTGCGTGCGCAAACCGTGCCGCGCAGCGACATCCAGAACCGAGAGCACCGCGGACAGCGGCCACACGGTCCCACCGCCCAGGTTGCTCGTCTGCTCAACGGACACGAGCCGCGACCGCGGCATGTGCCGGTTGCCCGCTGGCCGCAGCGCCGCCTCGAGCTGCTCGGCCGTGAACACGCCGCGCTCGCCGTCCAATGTACGCACCATGAGTCCCGATAGCTGAGCCGGACTTCCCGCCTCGGAGTTGACCGGATGGGCGGTGCGGTCCAGCACCACCTCATCTCCGCCGGGACGGGCGTGCAGCCGCAGCGCGATCCCGTTGCACATCGTCCCGCTGGGCAGGAACAGTCCCGCCTCGTGCCCCAGGAGCGACGCCACCCGCTCCTGCAGCCGCAGTGTGGTCGGGTCCAGTCCCCGCTGCTCATCGCCAACCTCGGCCGAAGCAATCGCCGCGCGCATCCCGTCAGTTGGACGCGTCTGGGTGTCGCTGTACAGGTTGATCGGCGCCAACTCGACCGGGAGCCTAATGCCTCCCCGGGCCGGGCTCAGTCCAGTTGCAGCGTGGAGCGCACGGCCATCAGGCCCTCGAACAGCCGATCCACCTCGGCCACCGAGTTGTGCACCGCGAACGACGCCCGCGTGGTCGCCGGGACGCCCAGCCGGCGCATCAGCGGTTGCGCGCAATGGTGCCCGGCCCGCACGCACACGCCGCGAGAGCCCAGGATGTCCGCGACGTCGTGCGGGTGAGCCCCGTCCAGCGTGAAGGAGACCAGCGCGCCGCGCTCGGAGGCACCAGCCGGACCCTGGATGGCCAGCCCGGGGACCGTCGAAAGACGTTCGATCGTCTCGGCCACGAGCGCCTGCACGTGCGCCCGGA
Organism: Solirubrobacterales bacterium; assembly: GCA_019240305.1. Classification (GTDB taxonomy): domain Bacteria; phylum Actinomycetota; class Thermoleophilia; order Solirubrobacterales; family Solirubrobacteraceae; genus Palsa-465. The sequence continues at coordinate 5,349 of JAFAYP010000315.1, read as the reverse complement.
TCGCCTCGATCCCCACCCCCCGGATCCAGTCCACCGCCGCGCCCAGCCCGAGCGCCTCGGCGATCTGCGAGGTCCCGGCCTCGAACTTCCACGGCAGGTCGGTCCACGTCGACTCGTTGGCCGCCACGGTGCGGATCATGTGGCCGCCCCCGATGAACGGCGGCATCTCCTCGAGCAGCTCGCGCCGGCCGTGCAGCACGCCGATGCCGGTCGGTCCATACGCCTTGTGCCCGGTCCAGCCGTAGAAATCGACATCCAAGTCAGGCAGCCACACCGGCATCTGCGGCACCGCCTGCGCGCCGTCGACCAGCACCACGGCGCCGGCCGCGTGCGCCCGCCGCGCGATCTCGGCCACCGGATTCACCGTCCCCAGCACGTTGGAGACGTGGACCAAGCCCACCAACCGAGGGCCCCGCGCGAGCAACCCATCGAGCACGTCCAGATCCAAGGACCCATCGTCCAGGACCGGCACGTAGGCCAGCTCGGCCTCGCGGTCCTGACACAAGAGCTGCCACGGAACGATGTTGGAGTGGTGCTCCATCTCGGTCAGCACCACCAGGTCGCCGCGGTGCACGTTCTGGCGCCCCCACGTGTAGGCAACCATGTTGATCGCGGCGGTGACGTTGGCGGCGAAGATCGTCTCCTGAACAGTCGACCCGAGCCACGAAGCGATCCGGGATCGCGCGCCCTCGTACAGGTCGGTCGCCTCGGCCGCCAGCGGATACACCCCCCGGTGAATCGAAGCCCGCGTGTGCGTGTAGTACGACGTCATCGCCTCGATCACCGGGTCCGGCGTCTGCGACGTGGCCGCCGAATCCAGGTAGGCGACCGGCTGCCCGCCAAACGAACGGTTGCGCAGCGTCGGGAACTGCGCCGCGATCTCCGCCAACGAGCTGAGCTGATCGGAGACGGCGGTCATCAGGCGGCCGCCTCGATCTCGTCGGTGATCCACCCGTAGCCCTTGGCCTCGAGCTGGTCGACCAGCTCCGGCCCGCCTTCGCGGACGATCCGGCCCTGGTACATCACGTGCACGTGCGAGGGCTGCACGAGGTGCAGGATGCGCTGGTAGTGGGTGATGATCAGCACGCCCATGTCGGGCCCGGCGACCGCGTTAACCCCGTTCGCCACGACACGCAGAGCATCGATGTCGAGACCCGAGTCGGTCTCATCCAACACAGCCATCGACGGCTTCTGCAGAGCCAGCTGCAGGATCTCCATCCGCTTCTTCTCGCCGCCCGAGAAGCCCTCGTTCAGGTACCGGCTCGAGAACTCCCGCGGGACGTTGGTCAGCTTCATCGCCGCCTCGACGGTCTGGCGGAACTCCTTCAGCGGGATCGCCTCCTCACCGCGCGACTCGCGGTGGGCGTTCAGCACCGTGCGCAGGTACTTGGTCACGGTCACGCCGGGCACCGCGACCGGGTACTGGAACGCCAGGAACAGCCCCATGCGGGCGCGCTCGTCGGGATCTGCCTCGGTCACGTCCTCGCCCCGGAACAAAATCTGACCCTCGGTCACTTCCAACCCAGGATGGCCCATGACCGCGTTGGCCAGGGTCGACTTGCCGGAGCCGTTCGGCCCCATCAACGCATGTATCTCGCCGCGCTCGACGGCCAGATCGACACCCCGCAGGATGTTCTTCTCACCGGCGCGGACGTGGAGGTTTCGTATCTCTAGATCTGCCATATCAAGCCTTCGAATTCGGGTACCGGTCAGGCGGTCTGAGCGAGTTCGGTGCGACGCGAGAACTCCACGAGCTCAGCCAGCGTGGTCGTTTGCAGCGAGCGGATGATCCCGCCCTGGACGCGCATCCACAGCAGCTTGGTCGCGCACCGGCCCGCGTCCGCCTCGTGCGAGCACAGCACACGCTCGGTGTGGTCATGCACGAAGCACTCCATCGGAGCGATCGCGCCCTCGAGGGCCTGCACCACGTCCACCATCGCGATCTCCTCGGCTGGACGCGCCAGCCAGTAGCCGCCGTGGGCGCCGCGCGCGCTCATGACCAGGCCGGCCTTGCGCAGCCGCGCGACCACCTGCTCGAGATAGGCCAGCGGCAACCCCTCCGCGTCGGCGATCGCCTTCAGCGAGGTGGGCTGCTCCGGAGACTGGCGCCCGAGCTCGACCATCAACCGCACGCCGTACTCCGCCTTGGATGAGAAGATCATGCGCCTCATATCCTACCAGGATGGTCGGATTGCCTGGCCATCGCGTGGGCCTGGGGGCCCCGGTAGGCTGGCATTTGCAATGGACGCGCAGACGATCCGACGCGGGGCCCGCAACCCGCTGGCCACGGGCGACGAGCTGGCCGTGGCGGCCGCGGCGGCGCGCGAGCACGGCCGCATCGGGATCGACACCGAGTTCATGTCCGAGGGGCGCTACCGCGCGCTGCTCTGCCTGGTGCAGATCGCCGTCGATGATCCCGGCTCTGACGGAGCCCCCGCCCGCCCCCCGCGGATCCACCTGATCGACTCGCTCAACGAGATCGACATCACCCCGATCGCCCAGCTCCTCGCCGACCCCTCGATCGAGGTCGTGCTCCACGCCGGCCGTCAGGACGTGGCCATCCTGCGCCGAGCCTGGAACACCGAGATGACCAACATCTTCGACACCCAGCTGGCCGCTGGCTTCGTCGGCGCGAGCGCCCAGACCGGCTACGGCAACCTGCTCGGCTCGATGCTCGGACGCCGCGTGGGCAAGACCGCCAGCTACACGCGCTGGGACGCGCGGCCGCTCACCGCCGAGCAGCTCAGCTACGCCGCGGAGGACGTCGTGCACCTGCTCGAGCTGGCCGACGAGGTGCAGAGGCGCCTGCATGCGAGCGGGCGTGAGGCATGGGCCCGCGAGGAGTGCCGCCGCCTCGAGCACGCCACCGACGAGCGCGATCCCGACAGCGCCTGGGAACGGCTGCCGCGCATCGGCCAGCTCGATCCCCGCGCCCGTGCCGTGGCCCGCGAGCTGGCCGCCTGGCGTGAGCGCACCGCGTCCGAGGAGGACCGCCCGGTCGGCTCGGTGCTGGCCGACCCCGCGCTGGTCGAGCTGGCCAAGCGCCACCCGTCGAACATCGGCGCGCTCGAGCAGATCCGCGGCATCCACCCGTCGGGGATCCGGCGGCGCGGCGCGGCCATCCTCGAGGCGGTGGCCGCCGGCATGCAGGCGCCGCCGATCCCGCGCGAGGAGGCGCGCGGGCGCTCGGATCCCGACGATGCGCCGCTGATCGTGCTCGCCGAGGCGCTGCTGCGCGCTCGCGCGCTGGAGGCGGGGCTGGCCTACGAGCTCATCGCATCGCGCAGCGAACTCGAGCTGATCGTGGCCGCCGGCCGCCGCGGCGAGCCCGAGCCCGACGTGCGCACGCTCGAGGGCTGGCGCTCGGAGCTGGTAGGCGCGGATTTGCGCGATCTGCTGGCCGGGCGCAAGTCGGTCTCGGTCGGCCCGGACCGTCACCTGGTCCTCGGCTAGCCGCGTCTACGAGGACCCGACCTCGAGCATCATCGACATGGCCGCCGCGCGGTCGAACATCGTGTTCGACAGCGCATAGGTGATCGCCCACGGCCGCCCGATCGTCCCCAGGTCGATCTCCCGCAGATCGCCCTCGGCCGTGGAGTAGGTCAGCCTGAACTTGTGCCCCGGCGAGTTGGCGGCGACCTGCAGCGAGGTGTCGCCGTCGGCCGGCGACCATCCGTGCTTGCGCAGCACGTGGCTCTCGTCGAGGGCCAGTACGTCCGAGGAGACGTAATGGTCGTCGACCACGACCAGGTCGATCGCGCAGTACGCGCGCGAGCCCTGGTCGCACGCCTGGGTCTGGGCGGCGATCTGCGCGCCGGGCACGAGCGGGATGTCGGCGGCCTTGGGAGTGCGCTTGGCCTGGCTCGCGCCACAGCCCGAGAGGATCAGTACGAGGGCAAGTACGCCTAGTCTTCGGGCGGTCATGGGTGGGAGCGCAAGCGTAGCCATTGGCCGCTACCTGCTCGGCGTGATCGCCCTGGCGGTGATCTGCGCCGCGCTGGCGCTCGCCGCGGTGGCGATCCGCCGCCGGATCCTGGCCGACTGGAGCGGCGCCCCGGCCCGCCTGGCCGAGGCGGTGATCGGCCTCGCGCTGCTGATCGGCGTGCTCGAGCTCCTCGGGACGGTCGGGCTGTTCGCACTCGCCCCGGTCGTCATCGGCTGCGTGCTGGTGTGCTGGGCCTCGCTGCGCTCGGCGTCCCTGGGGCCGGGCGGCCCCGTCCGGACACTCCCGAAACCCGGCCCCGCCACCGTGCTGGCGATCCTCGGCGCCGCGACCGTGCTGGCCGAGTGGGGCGCGCTGACCATCCAGTCCTACAACGTCGGCATCCGCGGCTTCGACTCGCTCTGGTACCACCTGCCCTGGGCGGCCAGCTACGCGCAGACCGGGAACGTCGTGTCGCTGCGCTTCACCGACGTCGAGTACCTGACGCCGTTCTATCCCGCCACCGCCGAGATGCTGCACGGGCTGGGCATCGTGCTGCTGGGTCGCGACACGATCTCGCCGGGATTGAACCTGGTCTGGCTCGGGCTGAGCCTGTTTGCCGCGTATTGCATCGGACGCCCCCGCGGCGTCGGCCCGGCCACGGTGCTCGGCGCGGCGGTGGCCCTGGGCACGTCGATGATGGACTACTCGCAGGCGGGAGCGGCGGCCAACGATGTCGTGGCGATCTTCTTCCTGCTGGCCGCGGTCGCGCTCTACCTCAACGGCGCCCTCGCGGTGGCGGCCGTCGCGGCGGGGCTCGCCGTCGGCGTGAAGCTCACCGTCCTCGGACCCGTGTTAGCGCTGAGCGCGGGCGTAGTCGCGATCGCGCCCCGCGGGCGCCGGCGCGCCACAGCGGTCGCCTGGCTCGGCCCGCTCGTCCTGGCGGGGGGCTTCTGGTACCTGCGCAACCTGGTCGCGGTCGGCAACCCGCTGCCGTGGACCAGCCTGGGCGGCCTGCTGCCCACCCCGGCCGCCCCGCTCCAGCAGAACACGGGCTTCTCGATCGCGCACTACCTGACGAGCGCGCACCTGTGGAGCCGCTTCGGTGAGCCGGCGCTCGCGTCGGGCCTCGGGCGCTGGTGGTGGGCCGTGCTCGCCGCGGCCGTCCTCGGCCCGCTCCTCTGTCTCCTGCCAGGTCGCTCGGGAAGAAAGGGGGACTATTTGCCCCTTTCTTCCCACGCCCCCGTGAGGATGCTGGGCGTCGTGGCCCTCGTGTCCCTCGCGGCGTACGTGGTCACCCCCGAGACGGCCGCGGGCCCCGCTGGCGATCCGCTCGGGTTCGCGTTCAACCTGCGCTACCTGGGGCCGGCCCTGACGCTCGCGCTGGCCGTCCTGCCGCTGGCCCCGCCGCTGAGCCGGCCCGGCGC
>JAFAYP010000297.1 GCA_019240305.1 Solirubrobacterales bacterium | reverse complement strand
GAGCAGCACGTCGTGGGGCTTGACCGCCTTCTTGATGTTGGCCAGCTCGGCCATCAGCTCCTGGTCTACGTGCAGGCGGCCGCTGGTGTCGACGATCAGCACGTCCTTGCCCTCCGAGATCGCGCGGTCGCGGGCCCAGGCCGCGATCTTGACCGGATCCTGATCGGTCCCCTGCTCATAAACGGTCGCGCCGGCCTGGTGGCCGACCTTGATCAGCTGGTCGACCGCGGCCGGGCGGTACACGTCGCAGGCGGCCACCGCCACCGAGGAGCCGTGCTGCTCGCGCAGGTAGCGCGCGAGCTTGGCCGTGGCCGTCGTCTTGCCCGAGCCCTGCAGGCCGGCCATCACGATCACGGTGGGCGGCCGGGGCGAGAACGACAGCTCGCGAGCGGCGCCGCCCATCAGCTCGGTGAGCTGGTCGGAGACGATCTTGACCACCTGCTGGCCGGGGTTCAGCTTGCCGACGATGTCCGCGCCGAGCGCCTGCTCCTTGACCGCGCCCGTGAAGCTCTTGACCACCTTGAAGTTGACGTCGGCCTCGAGCAGGGCCAGGCGGATCTCGCGCATCGCGGCGTTGATGTCGTCCTCGGTCAGCGTGCCGCGACCGCGGACGTCGGCCAGCGTGGCCTGGAGCTTCTCGGCGAGGGAGTCGAACATCGGCTCTCAGCGTACTGTGTGGGGGCCTCGCTCCGCTCGGCATCCCTGGGGCCGGGCGGGCCCGTCCGGACGGGTTCGGCTACTCGGGACTGACCAACGCGCGCGCGAACTCGTCCGGGTCGAATGGGCGCAGGTCCTCGAGCTGCTCCCCCACGCCGATCAGCTTGACCGGGATGCCGAGCTCGTGGGCGATGGCCAGCGCGATCCCGCCCTTGGCCGTGCCGTCGAGCTTGGTCAGCACGAGCCCGCTGACATCGACCGCCTCGGAGAACAGGCGCGCCTGGCGAAGCCCGTTCTGGCCGGTGGTGGCATCGACGGTGAGCAGCGTCTCGTGAGGCGCCTCGGGGATCTGCTTGGCGATCACCCGCCTGACCTTGGTCAGCTCGGCCATCAGGTCATCCTGGGTGTGCAGGCGACCGGCGGTGTCGATGATCGCCACGTCGGCGCCGTCGCGCCGGGCGGCGGCGACCGTGTCGTAGGCCACCGCGCCCGGATCGGCGTCCGGTGGTCCCTTGACGAAGGCGACTCCGGCCCGCTTGGCCCATATCTCGAGCTGCTCGACGCCGGCGGCGCGGAAGGTGTCCCCAGCGCCGAGCACGACAGAGCGGCCGAGCTCCTTGCTCAGATGCCAGGCGAGCTTGCCGACCGTGGTGGTCTTGCCGGTCCCGTTGACGCCGGCCACCAGGATGACCGTGGGCTCGGGCCTCAGCTCGATCCGGTCATCGCCGGTGCGGGCGATGCCGGCCAGCAGCTCGGTCAGCCGGGCGGTCAGCGCCTCGCCGCCCGAGATGTCCCCCTCGGTGGCCTCGCGCTCGAGCTGCTCGACCACCTGGGCGGTAGTCCGCGCACCGACATCGGCGTAGATCAGCGCCTCCTCCAGCCGCTCCCAGGTCTCGTCGCTCAGGTCCTCGAACAGCGTGGCCTGAATCTCTGAGGTGAGCGCCTGGCGGGTCTTGCGCAGGTTCTCGCGGAGGCGGCGGAACATGCCACGCCGGCGCTCCTGCGCGGCCGGCTCGGGCTCGGACGCGGCCGGCGGCAGCGCCCCGTCGACGATGAACAGGTCCCTCCACTCTCGGGCCATGGCCGGGCGAGATTAGCGGCTAGGCGGCCTGGTCCTGCGCCGTCGCCAGCCGCCGGGAGATCACCTTGGAGATCCCGTCGGCGCCCATCGACACCCCGTAGAGCGAGTCCGCGGCCTCCATCGTGCGCTTCTGGTGGGTGACCACGATGAACTGGGACTGGCCCGAGTAGGTGCGCAGCAACTCGAGGAACCGGTCGATGTTCAGGTCATCGAGTGCGGCCTCGACCTCGTCGAGGATGTAGAACGGGCAGGGGCGGGCCAGGAACACGGCGAACAGGAAGGCC
>JAFAYP010000202.1 GCA_019240305.1 Solirubrobacterales bacterium | reverse complement strand
CGAAGGCGTCGAGACCCACTCACAGCGCGACGCGCTCCGGGCGCTGGCGTGCGACCGGGCACAGGGATTCCTGCTCGCCCAACCGATGACGGCCGCGGCGCTGGTCGGCCTGGCTGATTGAATGACCTCCGGGCCGACGCTCATCCGAGTCAAGTCGGGTGAGGTGGTGTAGGTCTCCGAGCTCGTCGCTGTAGGCGCTCTCGTCTCAGGCCGCGTTGAGAGCGACAGCCTCCTTTTGAGGGTGTTGTTGTTCGAGCGAGTTGGTCTGGTTCGGGGCAGCGGCGAGGATCAATGCCATCGATTCGACCGAGAGGTAGCGGCGTTGCACGAGCCATTCGTCGGTTTGTTTCTGAGAGCAGCGCGCTCCTCTTCGGCGGCCTCGAGCAGCTGGCAGACCTTGGGAGCGACCGTGGCAGGCGCTGCAGGACGTGCCCGGGTCGCTCGCGCGGGTGAGCCTGGTCGTCGGCGTTGAAGACCTCACGCAGAGCGGCAGCGTCCAGACCGCGCTGGTCGCGGCGGCAGTGGCAGAGCATGTCTCTGACGAAGTGCACCGTGCAGCGCTGCCACGGGCAGGCCAGCACCCGAGAGCTCGCGTGTTTGAGGCCTTCGTGCTGATCTGAAATCGCGAGGCCCACCGCCGAGTCCTCGCTTCTTGAGCGATCTGAGGAACTCGACCCAGAAGCTTTCGGACTTGACCTCGCCGATGTCCAGGCCGATGACCTTGCGCAGTCCGGTCTCATGGACCGCATGGGCGACGACCAGCGCCTGGGAGACCACCCGGCCGTGGGCTCTGACCTTGACCTGCTTGGCATCCAGCCACTGATACGGGTAGGCGCCTTCCAAGGGCCTTCCCCGAAGAACGACCTACAGTGCCAGGCGTGGGTGTACGGCGACTATCCGCTGCACATTCCGAACAACTCCGACTTCATCGACGACGCCGGACAACGGGAGATGGTGACGGCGCACGGATGCACGCCGATCTCCAACGCCGATCCCCAAGTCGCCGCGTACCGCAAGGTCGCCGGCACTGCGCCCTCGACGAATCCTCCTACCTCGTAGAGACACGGGACTTCAAGCCAACCGCGAAGCGACCGCGGCATAGCCGTAGGATGGTTGCCGTGAGCGAGGACATGACGATTGGCCGCGTCCAGGTGCGCCGCTGGCGTGCTGACAACCCGGCTCGGGTTGTCGTAATCGTGCACGGCTACGGCGAGCATATCGGCCGCTACGAGCACGTGGCAGAGGCGCTGGTCGCGGGCGGGTCGACGGTCGTGGGACCCGATCACGTCGGACATGGGCGGTCGGGCGGGGAGCGCGCGCTGATCGAGAACTTCGAGCCGATCGTCGACGACCTGCGCACCGTCGTGCGGGACACGCGAGGTGAGCTGCCGGTCGTCATGATTGGACACTCCATGGGCGGCCTGATCGCCACCTGCTACGCCCAGCGACACCGCGAGGATCTCGCCGGGCTGGTGCTCACCGCGCCGGCCGTTGGGCTTGGGCCGGTGATCGCGGGCTGGCTGACCGCGCCCGACCTGCCGTCAGATCCGATCGACGTGGCGACGCTGTCGCGCGATGCCGCAGTCGGCAAGGCATACTCGGCCGACCCACTCGTGTGGCACGGCGGCTGGAAGCGGCCGACTCTCGAGGCGTTCGTGATGGCGGACGAGGCGATCGCCGGGGGCCCGCGCCTCGCAGACCACGAAGTGCTGAACGAGATCGCCAGGGATGAAACGATCACTCTGGTAGCGCGTTTCGTCGAGCGGAGCACGGCGCGCTGATCGGTTTGCGGCCCTGTGTCCATCTCTCCGCTCGACTCGGCCTCTGAGGCGATCCGTCGTGGTCGGACGCCTTCGCCCCGGAGCCGTCAACGGTGAGATTCCTCTCGATGGCCCACAATAGCCTTCGTTGCGTGTGAAACCCCTCGGTGCCTCCGTCGTGCCCAGCAGCGAGCTCGACCCGCCTCGCGTCGCCTATCTCGTCTACCGAGTCGAGCGGCGCCTGCGGACCCGCATCGATGAGGTGGTCCGGCTACACGGGGTAACCACGACCGAGTACGTCACCCTGAGCGTGCTGCGGCGACGCGATGGCATGTCTGTCGCGCAGCTCGCCCGCTGGGCCTTCGTGACCCCGCAGGCCATGAACGTTCTGATCGCGGGCCTCGAGGAGCGAAAGCTCGTCCGGCGCCGCCCCGACCCCCAGCACGGCCGCGTCCGCAAGACGAGCGTCACGCGCAAGGGCATCCAGGTGCTAGATCGATGCGATCGCTCCTTGGACAAGATCGAGAACGACATGCTCGGCCAGCTCCCGTCCGACAACATCGACCTCCTGCGAGACATGCTCGCCACCTGCGCCCATTCGCTTGAAGCAACTAGGCCTCGCTCACTGTGAGCGAACCGTTGAGCGCCAGGCAGGGTGGTAAAGCCTCGAAAGCTCGTCTCGACGAGGTCCGAGAACTCGTCGAGGGCCGAGCCGCCCGGATTCAGGGGTGAGGCCCAGCCTAAACGAGCTGTCGCTGGGTTGCGCACAGCTCGGGAACGTCTACCGGGCGATCAGCGACGAGCAGGCGGGCAACGGTCGACCTGGCCTGGGAGCAGGGCATCCCCGTGCTTCGACACCGCGCCCATTCGGGCTCGGGCTGTCCGAACGGCGGCTCGGCGCTGCGCTCGCGGCGCGACCGCGAGACGAATACGTTCTCGCCGCCAAAGGTCGGCCGTTTGCTCGAGCCAGACACTGTTCACGAGCTCGATGCCGAGCTTTCGACGTGCCGGCCACGCACCGACGGCTGTGGGATTTCGGCCCGGACGGAGCGTTGCGCTCGCTCGAGGACAGCCTCGAGCGTATCGGGTTGGACGTGCGACATCGTGTATCTGCATGATCCCGCCGAGCACCACCGCGAGGCGGTCGAGACCCTACCGAGCGCTGAAGGAGCTGCGCGCCCACGGCGTCGTCAGCGATCGGCACCGGCATGAAACCGGTGGGCGATGCTGGCCGACTCCACCCGCCACACTGATATGGATATCCCTACGCTCGCCGGCCGCCATACCTGCTTGGATAGGGGCGCTGTTGCCCGTCTCCCAGGACCGCGGCATCGCCGATCCGACGCCGTGACCGACGCCAGGTATGACTACACCGATGCGCCAAAGGAGTTCATTTACCCGCCCGACGCATCGCGGATGTGTGTGCGGCGCACGCCAGTTCGCTCCCCGCTGCCGCGCTCGCCTTCCCGCTCTCGCGTCCGGCTGTACTCAGCGTTTCGCGTCGGAGCGCGCGCCCGACCAGGTCGAGCGCAACACCCGCCTGCATCGGGCCGGCGCGCCGGCGGGTGTCTGGGCGGACCTGAAGGAGCACGGGCTTCTGCGTGCCGACGCGCGGATCATGCGAGCGTCGGCGTGCGGAGGAGCGGGACCATCGGCAGAGACTGAATGAGGGCCGTCGACGAAGGCCCGCACCCTCGCGGTGGCGCACGGGCTGCTTTCGGAACACCCCGCGATCAGTCTTATCAAATGACTTGACAATGACCTTGCTAACACACTAGGCTTGGTGCAGAGAGGCAGGACGCCAACGCGTCCGCGTTTTACGCAAGAGAGGGAGGTTCGCATGAGGCGATTGACTACGCGGCTCGCCCGCGTTGGGCTCGCCGCATTGAGCACGGCTGCGATCCTGGCGGCAGGCACGGCGTCAGCGGCGACGCCCACTCATTACACGGGGACGTTGGCGGACGGCGCAACCTGGATCGCGGATGTGCCGGCCAACTGGAACGGGACGCTGCTGCTCTACAGCCACGGCTACGGGCCCCTGGTAGCCGCAGACGCTCCGGATCCCACTACGCAGCAGGCCCTCCTTGGTATGGGTTACGCAATGGCCGGATCTTCCTATGACCCCCATGGGTCGTGGTGGGCACTCGGAAGTGCGGTGCGCGATCAGTTCGAAACGCTGGCGGTCGTTGACGGGAGTGTTCTTCCGTCGTCGCCCGCCAGAGTGTTTGCCTTCGGTACCTCGATGGGAGGGCTGATCAGCGCGCTCGAGGACCAGGACTCAAGTGGCAGACTCGACGGCGCGCTCACGACGTGTGGGATCGTTGCTGGCGCCAACAACCTAAACCAGTATCAGCTCGACGGCGAGTACGCCCTAAGTCAACTTCTCGCCCCCTCCGAGCCCGTCCAGCTGACAAACTTCGTCGACGGCCCCGCGCAGGGATTCGCTGACAGCGCGGCGAGTGCCGCCAAGCTGCTGGCCGCGGCTGACGCTGCTCAGGCTACGCCCCAGGGTAGGGCTCGGCTCGCGCTTGTCAGTGCGTTCCTGAATGTCTCGCCCTGGGGCGGTGCGTCGATCCCTAATGTTTATGACTACGCCGGGCAGGAGAAGGGCCAGTTCGACGACTACTTCGCGCCGGGACCGTCCAACGCCCTCACCTTCATCATCGAAGGGCGCGATCAGATCGAGGCAGCCGCTGGCGGCGAGGGCAGTGGCACCACCGGCGTCGACTTCAGCCGTCTGCTGCACCGGTCGTCGTATTACCCCGAGGTCCGGGCGTTGTACAACGAAGCCGGGCTCAGCTTGGGCGGCGATCTGGAAACCCTCCAGCGCAACGCTACGCTCCGGCCCGACGAGGCGGCGTACCGGTGGCTGGCCCGGACCTCGGTGCCAACAGGGCGCCTCCAAGTTCCCGAGCTTGACCTCAAGACCGTCTCGGACCAGCTGGTACCCGTCCAGCAGGAGAACTACTACCATCATCTCGTCAGCCGGGCTGGGGACAGCGCGCTGCTGCGCCAAGCGTTTGTGCTGGCCCAGGGGCACTGCAACTTCACTCCCGCTGCCCTGGTCGCCGGTCTGCACGCTCTTGAAACGCGCGTGGTTACCGGAAGCTGGAGCAATGTCGCTACCGCCGGACAGCTCAACGCCGGCGCCTCGGTGCTGTCTGCCGGGCTCGGTGGAGGGAACTTCATTCCCTACTGGCCGAACAAACTGACCGGCGCCATCCCTGTCTCCTCCGACACAATCAGCTGGTCGAATTCGTTCGGAGGGCGGCGATGAATCGGACGCCGACGGCACTGGGCCGGAGACTGGATAGCGGATGGAACCTCGCGGCGAGACCCGAATGGTCTCCCGGCGCTGGGCTAGGCCCCGGCTAGTCCAGACCGAGGCGGTTGCCAGGCTCCTCATCGGCAACCGCTGGTCGCGGCGGGATTGATGCGTCCGTCGGGCTAGGCGCTGCGTATGCAGGGCTCCCAGGCGCGAGAGTCTCAGTCCGGCTTGTGGAGGAGGTCCGTTAGGACGTCTCGTTCGAGACCCGCGCGCCGATCGGGATCGCCTCGTGCCTGAGGCACTTCGTCCAGGAATGGCGGGTTGTGTTGCCGCGATCGTTCGTGTTCTTCGCGGTCGTGCTCTGGCTCATGATTGAGCAGCGGTTTCGCAGGCGGAGCGGATGAGCGCTCGCACCCACCGCATGGCGTGGTCGTCTTCGGATGCGGGATGCCAGACGAGTTGGTAGTTGAGGTCGGCGATCTCTGCGGGCGCTTGCAGTACGGCGTGGCGTTCGGGGTCGGCGTGGGTGAGTGCGAAGCCGCGGGGAAGGGTTGCGACGAGCCGGGTGTCGGTCAGGGCGCGGATGGCGCTGGCGTGGTAGGGCAGGACGAGTTGGGCGTTGCGCCGTAGACCGAGGGCGCGCAGCGGGTCCTCGACGGCGGGCTGGCCGCCGGCTTCGATGTCGATGACGACGTGGTTGAGCTCCAAGTAGCGCTCGAGACTGAGGCGCTTGCCCGCCGCGAGGGGGTGGCGGGCATCGAGGACGCAGACGAAGCGCTCCAGCAGCAGCCGCTCGGCGTGCAGGTCCGCCGGTGGGCGACCGCCGAAGAGGACGAAGTCAAGCTCACCGCGTCGGACGGCCTCGAAGACCTCGGCGTGCCATGGCCGAAAGCAGATCGTCGAGTGCGGGGACTCGAGGAGTACTTGGCGCAACAGGGCGCCGCTCAGGAGGTCCACCGCATAGTCGGTGCCCATGAGGCGAATCTCCATCTGCGCCTGCGCGGGGTCGAAGTCCTCGGGGCCGACCAGTGCCTCCAACCGTGGGAGGACGTCGGCGAGCTGGGCTTGCAGGCGGGTGGCCCGGGGCGTCAGGCGGTAGCCGTCGGAGGAGCGGATCAGCAGTTCGTCGCTGAACACGCGGCGTAGCCGTCCCAGGGCCCGGCTCATGGCGGGCTGCGTCAGGCCGACCTGGGTGGCGGCGCGTGAGACCTGCTGCTCGGCGAGCAGCGCCTGCAGCGAGGGCAGGAGGTTGAGGTCGAACTCCCCTAGATGCTTCTCGCGCATACGAGAGATCATAGAGATGCATTTGATTTATGCGAGTCGACGAGCCAGCCTCTGGCGCATGGCTGAACCATCTTCATCTCAGGTTGCGCTGGTCACCGGTGGGTCGCGCGGAATCGGCCGCGCCTGCGCGGTCAGGCTCGCCGCTGACGGTTTCGCGCTGGTCATCGTCTACAGCTCCAACGCCGAGGCGGCCGAGGAGGCCCTTGCTGAGATCCGCGGGACCGGCGCCGATGGTTTCGCCCAACGGGCGGACGTCGCCGACGAGACCGCGATGGGCGAGGTCTTCGATCGCGTCGAGGCGGAGTTCGGCGGCGTGGACGCTGTTGTGCATGCCGCGGGGCGGATGCCGCTGTCGCCGCTGGTCGATCTCGACCTCGAGGAGCTCGACGGCGTGCATCGCACCAACATCCGCGGCACATTCGTCGTTGACCAGCTTGCCGCCCAACGCCTGCGCGACGGCGGGTCGATCGTCAACTTCTCGACTTCGGTGGTCGGCAAGTATTTCCCGAGCTATGGCGCGTACGTCGCCAGCAAGGGCGCGGTCGAGGGTCTCACTCGCGTGCTGGCGAACGAGATGCGCGGCCGCGACATCAACGTCAACGCGGTCTCCCCTGGGCCGACCGCGACCGAGTTGTTCCTGGACGGCAAGAGTGATGAGCAGGTGGACGAGCTCGCCCACGCGGTCCCGCTCGAGCGCCTCGGTCAGCCCGGGGACATCGCCCGCGTGGTTGCGTTCCTGGTCAGCGAGGACGGTCACTGGATCAACGGTCAGGTCGTCCGCGCCAACGGGGGGCTTGTCTGATGCCCGCTGCGAAGGTCGTCGTTGTCACCGGTGCGTCCAGCGGCTTCGGCGCCATGAGCGTACGCGCCCTGGCCGACTCGGATCACACGGTGTACGCCGGGATGCGCGACGTGGGGGGACACAACGCCGACGCTGCCCGTGATCTCGAGACGCAGGCCGGCGACCTGCGCGCGCTGGAGCTCGACGTGCAGGACGACGACGCGGTGGCCGCGGCGGTCAACGAGGTCCTCGCGCGGTCGGGCCGCATCGACGTCATCGTCCACAACGCCGGCCACATGGTGCTCGGGCCCGCCGAGGCGTTCACCCCCGATCAGCTCGCGGCGGTCTACGACGTCAACGTGCTCGGTGCGCAGCGACTCAACCGAGCCGCTCTTCCCGCGATGCGCGAGCAGGCGGCCGGGCTGCTGGTCTGGGTGGGCAGCTCCAGCACGCGCGGCGGGTGCCCGCCGTTCCTCGGCCCGTATTTCGCGGCGAAGGCCGCCGAGGATGCGCTTGCGGTCAGCTACGCCGGCGAGCTGATCCGCTACGGGATCGACACCACCATCGTCGTCCCGGGCGCGTTCACCTCCGGCACCAACCACTTCGCCAACGCCGGCACACCCGACGACGCCGAGCGCGACCGAGCCTATGACGCCGAGTACGGACAGCTGCGTCGCGAGCTGCCGGATCGCCTCGGCTCCCTCGTCCCGGCCGACGCCGAGGCCGGCGAAGTCGCCGACGTGATCGCCCGGGTCGTCGACCTTCCCCGCTCGGAGCGACCCTTTCGAATCCATGTCGATCCGTCGCATGACGGCAGCGAGATCGTCTGCGCGGTCGGCGACCGGATCCGCACCGACTTCTTTCACCGCGTGGGGATCGCCGACCTGCTGCCCGCGTTTCCCAGCCTCTGATCCCCTGACAGCGAGAGGAGCACCACGTGCCATTCGCCAATTTGAAGGTGCCCGCCGGCTCGATCACCGCCAAGCAGAAACAGGGCATGGTCGACACCGTCACCGAGATGTATGTCGGCATCTACGGCGAGCAGGCCCGTCCCAATGTGATGGTGCTCGTCGATGAGGTGGTCGACGGCGGCTGGGGCATCGGCGGCAACGTCCTCACCTTGGCGATGCTTGAACCGGAGGGTTAGGCGCGAAGGCTCTCCAGCGCCGCGTCGATGCCGGCGGCGACGCGTTGGCGGTCTCCCTGGTCGGCGCGGGCGATCAGCGCCGAGCCCTGAAACAGGAGCAAGAGCAACTGGGCCTGGGCCTCCGGCGCCGCACTCCTCGCCACCTCGCCATTGGCTTGAGCGCGGGCTAGTGCGGTCGCGACATCCTCGATGAACCCGTCGTACGCCGTCACGACGAGCGCTCGCGCCTCCTCGTCGGCTGGGACGAGTTCGGCGGTGGTGTTGCCCACCAGGCATCCGCGGGTCGGCTCGCGCTCGACAGCGCCGGTCAGCAGCGCGGGTTCGACGAGCAGCTCCCGCAGTGCCGGGAGCAGTGGGTCTCGTTGCAGAACCGCCTGCAGATACCGGCGGTTCTCGCGTACGTACAGCTCGACCGCCCGGAGATAGAGCGCGCGCTTGTCACCGAATGTGCCGTACATGCTGCCGCGTTGCAGCGCCAGGTGATTGAGGAGTTCCTGGACGGACGTCGCGCCGTAGCCGCGCGACCAGAACAGGTCGCGGGCGCGTTCGATGACCTGCTCCTCGTCGAATCCGCGTGGCCGACCGGTGCGGGCCATGCGATGGATTCTAACGACTTATTGACCGATGATCGCAAAGTCCGGTACGCTCATCTCGACTTTTGGAACGCTTGCATAAAGGAGGTAGTGATGAAGCTTCTTGTTACCGGCGCGTCCGGGTTCATCGGCTCAGCACTCGTCGCGGACTTGCTCCGCTCCGGTCATGAGGTGCGGGGGGTCGTGCGGTCTGACGCGTCATCGGTGCGCGTCAGCGAGCTCGGGGCGACACCCGTGGCCGGCGGGCTCGAGGATCCAGCCTCGCTGGTCACGGCCGCCAACCGGGTCGATGGCGTTGTTCACCTCGCGTTTCGCCACGGTTCGCCGCTTGCCGAGGCGGCCGCCAGCGATCGCGAGGCGATCGAGGCGATCGGAGAGTCGCTGGCCGGCTCCGAGCGTCCGCTCGTGATCACCTCGGGGACGCTCGTGCTGCCTGCCGGACCGGTTGGAACCGAGGCCGACCGCGCCGATCCGGACGCTCCGGCCGGCGCGCGATCCGAGGGCGAGCGAGCTGCGCTGGCTCTGGCCGGGCGGGGCGTACGCTCGGCTGTCGTCCGCCTCGCCCCGTCCGTTCACGACCGGGTGCCTCGCGGCTTCGTCGGCGCACTGATCGACGCTGCCCGCCGGTCGGGTTTCTCCGACTACATCGGCAGCGGTGAGCAGCGCTGGCCCGCCGTGCACCGTCAGGATGCCGCGCGGCTGTTCCGGCGTGCGCTCGAGTCAGCGCCTGCCGGCGCGGTCCTGCACGGGGTCGGCGAGAGCGGGGTCACCCTCCGCGCCATCGCGGAGCGCATCGGGGCGCACCTCGAAGTGCCAGCAAGCGCGGTCCCCGCGGAGGACGCCGAGGAGCACTTCGGCTGGATCGCGGGCTTGGTCGGCACGGACGCGCCGGCAACCAGCGAGCGGACCCAATCGCTTCTGGATTGGAAACCGACACATCCCGGGCTGCTGAAGGATCTCGACACCGGCGACTTCTTCGCCGCGCGGTGAGCCACCCCACCGCCACCGCCACCCTCACCCGGCGCGACCTGCTGATCCTCTCGATCGGCACGTTCACGTTGGGCATCGACGGCTTTGTCCTTTCGGGCCTGCTGCCGCAGGTGGCGGGCTCCTTGCGCGTCTCGGTGAGCACGGCGGGTCAGCTGACGACGCTGTTCGCGCTCGTCTACGCCGGCGGATCCCCCGTGATCGCCGCCCTCGCCGGCAATTGGGACCGGCGGGTGTTACTTGCCGCCGGGATGACCGTGTTCGTCACGGGCGTGGTCATCCAGGCCATTGGCGCCACCTTCGCTGTCGTGGCGCTCGGCCGGATCTTGGCCGCGGTGGGGGCGGCCGGCTACCAGGCCACCGCCTATAGCACCGCCGGCATCCTCAGCGACGACGAGCACCGTCCCCGGTCACTCGCGGTCGTCGCGGGTGGCAGCTCCTTCGCGCTCGTCGCCGGCCTGCCCTTCGGCATCCTCATCGGCCAGGCGCTGGGCTGGCGGGCGGCGATGTGGCTGCTCGTCGGGCTGGGAGCGGCCTCGCTCCTCTCCACTCGCTGGCTCCCGGCCGCGTATGCGCCACGACTGAGCCTACGCGAGCGCACCCACGTGCTGACCGACGGAGCGGTGCTCGGGATCCTCGCCGGCACGGTCGCCGTCCTCATCCCGAGCTTTCTGCTCATCGCCTACCTCCCGGCGGTTCTGAACTCCTCCGGAACCCTCGTGGTGGTCGCGACGCTCGCGTTCGGCGCCGGCCAGGTGAGCGGGACCGCGCTCGTGCCCCGTCTCATCGCCCGACGCGGCGGCCGCGCCGCGCTACTGATCGGCGCCCTCGGCATCACCGCCACCTCCGCCGTCCTCACCGCAAGCCGGACCGTTCCCGCGCCGGCCGTTGCGACGATGGCAGCGCTGGGCCTCAGCGTCGGGCTGACCATCGTCTCCCAGCAGAACCGGCTGTTTGCGACCGTGCCGCACTTGGCGCCCGTCGCAGTTGGCCTCAACGGCTCGGCGATCTACATCGCCAGCGCAACGGGCGCCGCGCTCGGCGGCCTCGTCCTGGCCGCCGGCGGCAGCACCGCGCCTTCGATCACCGCGGCGCTCATCGGCCTACTCGCCGCGGTCATCGCCTTCTCCGTCAGACCGGAGCGATCCCAATGACAACCCACAATCCCGACGAAAGGGAAGCCATGTCGACCTACGCGAACAAGACCGTCCTGATCACCGGCGGAAGCAGCGGCTTCGGCCTCGAGACCGCCCGGCTGCTCATCAGCTCAGGCGCGCGGGTGATGATCACCGGCCGCTCCCAACAGAAGCTCGACGATGCAGCCCAGCGCCTAGGCCCAGGCGTCGTCGTCGTACTCAGCGACACCGCCTCCCCCGCGGACATCGACACGCTCGCGAACCGGGTCGAGGCCGAGTTCCATCGCCTCGATCTCCTCTTCCTCAACGCCGGAGTGACGCGCTACGTGCCATTCAAGTCAATGGACGACGACACCTACGACGAGATATTCGCCGTCAACGCCAAGGGCCCCTACTTCACCGCACAGCGACTGGCGCCCCTGATCCGCGAGGGCGGAAGCATCGTGCTGACCACCTCGGTCTCGAACGTCAAGGGCCTACCCATGATCAGCGCCTACGCCGCCGCCAAGGCCGCGCTGCGCTCGATGACACGCAGCCTGGCCAGAGAGCTGCTCCCCGACCGCATCCGCGTCAACGCCGTCAGCCCGGGCCCCATCGACACGGGAATCCTCGAGCGCGCACTGCCCGAGGAGGCGGCCACGCAAACCCGTCGGCAGCTGACGGCCTCAAACCCCATGGGCCGATTCGGCAACCCCGCCGAGGTCGCGCGCGCGGTCATCTTCCTCGCCTTCGACGCGACCTACACCACCGGCGCCGAGCTGCCCGTCGACGGCGGAGGATCGCAACTCTGACGCCGTCTCGCCGCCGAGCGACGACGACGTCACGCTGGAGGTAGCCACTTACGGTCACGTATCAATGCGGGGCTGCGACGCCGTGCTGCGCCAGACATGTCGGCGCCGGTGAGAAACTGACCCCCCTTCGCCGGTTGAGAGTTGACCCCCCGGGTGGTGGCGGAGGCGTCCGGGGTGGTGGCGAGCCTGGCTCGGTCGTGTCGATCGAGGCCAGGGGGAGGAGGTGCTGGACGTGGAGCGCTCGGCGGAGCTGCGTCGGGAGCATTTCGTGCGCGGCGTTGCGATCAAGGAGCTGGTGCGCCGGACGGGGTTATCGCGCAACACGATCCGGGCGGCGCTTCGGTCGGGTGAGCCGCCGTCGTTTAGGTGTCCGGGGCGGTCGTCGAAGCTGGACCCGTTTAAGGAGGAGATCCACCGGCTGCTGAAGGACGACCCGAAGCTCTCGGGCGTCAGGGTGCGGGAGGAGATCGAGCCGCTTGGGTTCGGTGGGAGCAAGACGATCGTCGATGACTATTTGCGCGAGATCCGGCCGATCTTCGTGAAGATCAGGACACATCAGCGGACCGTCTATCGCTCGGGCGAGATCTGCCAGTGGGATCTGTGGGAGCCCTCGAGGCCGGTAGCGGTCGGTCACGGCCAGGTCCGACGCGCGTGGGTGGTGGTCTGCTGCCTGGGATATTCGCGGGCGGGCGCAGGCGCGCTGATCTTCAGCAAGGAGGCGCCCGACGTGCTGTGGGGCATGACGCGGTGCGTATGGTCGCTGGGCGCGCTGCCCGAGCTTTTGGTGTGGGACCGGGAGGGGTGCCTGCACGCCGGTGGCGGCCGGCCGACTGAGGCGTATGCGGCGTGGTGCGGTCAGTTGCCGGTCGGCTGGCTGTTCTGCGAGCCCTCAGATCCGCAGGCGAAGGGAGCGGTCGAGCGGCTGCAGGGATACCTGGAGACCAACTTTGAGCCCGGCCGACGGTTCGCGAATCATCTCGACTTCCAGCTGCAGCTCGATGCGTGGTTTGAGAAGGCCAACGCTCGCACGCACAAGACGCTGCGCGAGCGCCCAATCGACCGGCTGCTCAAGGAGCGTGAGGCGATGCGCCCGCTGCCCGCGCGTGAACCGGACCTGGACCGGCGCTGGGTGGTCAGGGTGCCGCCCGATCCGCACGTCCGCATCGACACCAACGACTACTCGCTGGACCCCATCCTCGTCGGCCGTCGCGTCGAGATCCGCGTCAGCCAGCGCCAGATCACCGCCGTGGCGCTGGATAGCGGCGAGCTCGCCGCCCGGCACGAGCGGGTGTTCGCCAAACACCGGACGGTCACTGCGCTCCAGCACGCCCGGGCGCTGCGCGAGCGCCGCGGCCAGCCCGACGTCGACGAGCTCGTGGTCGAGCAGCGGCCGCTGTCGGTCTATGACCAGCTGATCGCATGAGCCGCCCCACCTCTGAGCTGACCCACCTGTTCCGGGCGATGAAGGCCCCGGCGGCCGCCCGGGCGCTGGCAAAGCTCGCCGAGCGCGCCCGCGAGGAGGAATGGTCATATGAGCGGTTCACCGAGGCGCTGCTGGCGACCGAGGTCTCCTCGCGCGAGTCCTCCGGCGGCCGGCTGCGGATCCGCGCTGCCCGGTTTCCGACTCACAAGACCCTCGAGGAGTTTGACTTCACCTTCCAACGCTCGGTCAAGCGGCAGGTGATCGAGCATCTCGGCCAATTGGACTTCCTGCACGCCCGCGACAACGTGATCCTGCTCGGGCCCCCCGAGCACCTCTCACACTGCCCTCCTCGCCGTCGTCATTGGTCAAACAGTCCAGCGGCGACGCCGTCGACCTGAATCCTTCGGCCTTTTCGCCGTCCCTTGATGACCTGGACGGCGTGCAGCTCGCCGCAGTCGCTGCCGCCGATAGAACGGTTACCGCCTATTCGCCAGCCGGGGGTGAGGTGTCGAGTCGGCCAGCGGACGCCGGTTGACCCGGTTGCACCCCTCTACCGCTTTAGCTGAAGGCCGGTAGTGGCGGCGATGGTCGGCGATGCCCGTCCGTGGACGGTGCTGATGATCTCGCTGCCGTCGATGCCTTGCAGATGGATGCTTGTGATGCCGCAATTGGCGTGTTTGATATGCGGGTGATATGGCAGCCCAGGCCGAGCGCTCCGTCGCCGGCCTTGTCGCCTGAGCTAGCGCTGGGTCTGGATACGCGGTGGGCGCGGAGCGGAGGTCGCCCGGAGGGCGGCCGGCGGCGTCGACGCGAACACTGAGATGATCGTCGCGGCGGCAATGCCTCTCGGCCCTCCGGGCGGGGAGTCGGTCGCTACGGCCGGTCGCGGAAGCGGCTACCGCGGCGCGGCTGCGGTGACAATCCAGGTTGACGATGACGCGAACACCGCGCCCCCGGTCACGACGTAGTCGGCGAGCGCCGCGCGCAGGTCGGCCGCGATCTTCGGCCTGAGCTCGTCGACTCGGTCGCCCCACAGACGGAGGACCTCGGCCGCCGGTCCGATCGCCAGGTTCATCGCGACCGCTTGCTCGAGGTCATCGCCGACCTTGTAGGGCAGGTCAACCCGACCCAACCGGATGTTCTCGTAGCCGGCGGCCCTGAGGACGTCGGTCACGGTATCGGCATTGGCCATCGAGAACGGGCCGGGGCCACAGCGCGGCGCGTCGTAGTCCTCGGGCTCCTCGAGATACTCCGCCACGACTAATTCCGCGCGGTGCAAGAACTCGTTGTCGAGCTTTCGCCGCCATACCACCATGTTCAGGCGGCCGCCCGGGGCCAGCGCCTCGCGCACGTTGCGAAGCGCGGCCACCGGCCGTGCGAAGAACATCGTCCCCATGCGCGAGAACGCGTAATCAAACGTGTCCTGGAACGTCGCGCTTTCGACGTCGCAGGTCGCAAACGTAACGTTGTGGATCCCGGCCTCAGCTGCCTCGTCGACCGCAGTCTTGATCATCCGCGGGGCAACATCGACGCCGTGCGCGTGGCCCCCGGCACCGACCTGCTGCGCGAGCCGGACAGTCGTGTCTCCCAGTCCGCATCCGATGTCGAGCACGCGGTCGCCCTCGCGCGGTGGCTCGAGCGCCAGCGCGTGCTCTCCGTGGCCACAAACCCCGCCGGTCAGGATCTCGCGAAACTCCATCCAGACGTCGAACAGGGGACCGTTCCACGCCTCAGTGGCGTCGACGTTGTCCTCTACGATTCGAACCTCGTCGCCCATGGCTGTGCGTCCTGCTCTGGTGGCGCTCATGCTAGCGCCGAGCCTCGAGGACGATGTTGAATGGTGTCTCGGCGGCGCGGCGGACGCGGGTGAATCCGCCTTCGGTCACGACCGCTCGAAGCCGCGCTTCGCCGGCTTGGGCGCCGAGCGCGAGGCCGACTTCCTGGGCGCGAGAGGCGGGCGTGCAGACGAGCGTCGACCCGCCGTAGTAGACGCGGCCGACCGGGTTGAGGTTGTCCTCGAGCCGGTCTCCCGCGTAGGGTTCGACGATCATCCACGTGCCGTCGGAGTCGAGCGTCCCAAGCACGTGGGCGGCGGCGCCGACGGGGTCGCCCATGTCGTGCAGGCAGTCGAACATCGTGACGAGGTCGTACCCGCCGCCGCCGTAGGAGGCGGCCGGCGCCGCCTCGAACCGGACCCGATCGGCCACGCCGGCTTCCTGCGCCCGCTGACGGGCGGTCTCGATCGATCCTGCGTGGCAGTCGGAGCCCACGAACGTGGAGTTCGGATAGGCCTGCCCGAGCAGGATCGTCGAGGATCCGTGCCCGCAGCCGACATCGGCAACCAGCGC
>JAFAYP010000164.1 GCA_019240305.1 Solirubrobacterales bacterium | reverse complement strand
CGTCGAACGGGGCGCACAGAGTTCCTTTGACATCTGCCAGTGCGTCGGGCGCGATCCCGACCGGCGTGGCCAGCACCGGCACGTTGCAAGCCAGCGCCTCGAGCACAGCCAGCCCGAAACTCTCGCGCTCTGAGGGCACGAGCACCGCGTTCGCCGCGTTGACATACAGCGGGACCCGCTGCGGGTCGACGTTGCCGAGCGTCAGCAGCTCGGCTTGTTGGGCGACCACGGCGAGCGCTCGGTCGTGGCGTTTCTCCGGCCGGCGCGGATCGGCCGGGAACAGGACGTAGGTGCCGGCGCCGTCCAGGCCGAGCTCCGCGCGCGCCTCGGCGCGCGAACGCGGCGCGAACCGCTCGATGTCGACGCCGCAGGGGAGGATCGCCGCGTGTGCGCGCGCCCACGGCGGGAGCAGCGACGCGAGCGGCTCGGACACCGTGGCCACGAGGTCGTGGAACGGGAGCGCGGCGATCGTGACCGCCCGCGAGCGTGGGTGCACCAGGTCGGTGCCGTGCAACGTGACCACGTGGGCCGCGCCGCGCGCCGCCAGCGCCGGCCAGGCGCTCAGCCCGAAGTGGGCGTGGACGATGTCGTAGCGCTCGCGCCGGTGTCGGCGGGCGAGATCTCGCCCCGCGTTCGCGTAGGCGCGCGCGCCTCCCGGCGCGAACGCGAACAGCTCGATCTCGATCCCTTCGATCCGGCGCAGCGCCTGCACCTGGTCGCGCACGAAGCTGCCCAGGGCAGGGCGAGCCGGCGTCGGATACATGTTGGTGACGATCAGCGCATGCATCGGCCGGGGGCCGAGCGTACATCGGTCGTCCTCTGGCACCATCCCGCGGGATGGCGCCCCTCGCCCACCAGCCGATCGGCGTGTTCGACTCAGGCGTCGGCGGACTGACCGTGCTGCACGAGCTGCTCGTGTCGCTGCCCGCCGAGGACTACCTGTACCTGGGCGACACCGCACGTTTCCCCTACGGCGATCGCACTCAGGACGAACTGCGGGCGTACTCGATCGAGATCTCCGAGCATCTGCTGGCGGCCGGGGCGAAGCTGCTGGTCATTGCGTGCAACTCGGCGAGCGCCGCTGCGGTGGACGCGGTCGAGCGCCATCTGGCGGCCACCGCGCGTGACGTGGACGTGATCGGCGTGCTGCGCCCGGCAGCGCAGGTCGCGGTGGTGGCCAGTCACACCGGCCGGATCGGCCTGCTGGCCACGCCTGCGACCGTAGGGTCCGGTGCCTACGAGCTGGCGGTCGCGTCCTTGGATCGCCACGTTCACCTCGAGAGCGTGGCGTGCCCCGATCTCGCGCCGATCATCCAGGGTGGGTTCCCATTCGACGAGACGGTGATCGAGACCGTTCGCGCGTACTGCGTCCCGCTCCGCGAGGCACAGGTCGACACGGTGATCCTCGGATCGACGCACTATCCGCTGTGCGCGCCGATCCTGCAGCGGATGCTCGGGCGGGGCGTCACGCTGGTGTCCGCCGGCACGGGTGTGACGCGCACCGTCGAGCGCGCGCTGGCCTCGCGGGGGCTGCTGAACCCTTCGGCCGGCGAGGGCTCCTACCGGTTCATGTGCACGGCCGATGTCGAGTCGTTCCGCGCCCTGGGGACGCGCTTCTTGCAGATGCCGCTGGGCGAGATCGCTCACGTGGAGCTCTCGGCGAGGGCGGCGGCGTGAGCGCGGCGGCTCGCGAGCGCAGCTACGGCCGGGCCGCCGATCAGCTGCGGCCGGTGTCGATCGAGCCCGGCTTCGTGCGCACGGCCACCGGCTCGGCGCTCATCTCGATGGGGGAGACCCGGGTGATCTGCACCGCCTCGGTACAGAACAGCGTGCCCCGGTGGATGGCCGGATCGGGCCGGGGCTGGGTGACCTCCGAATACGGGATGCTGCCCGCCTCGACCGGCGAGCGAAAGCAGCGCGACGTGAGCCGCGGTCGCCCCGACGGGCGCACGGTCGAGATCCAGCGGCTGATCGGTCGCTCGCTGCGCGGGGTGGTCGATTTCGCGCGGCTCGGCGAGCGGACGGTGTACATCGACTGCGACGTGCTCCAGGCCGACGGCGGTACGCGCTGCGCATCGATCACCGGCGGCCTCGTCGCCCTGCGCCTGGCCTGCGAGCGGCTGATCGCCGAGGGTGCGCTCCAGGACTCGCCACTCACCGGCACCGTTGCGGCGGTGTCGTGCGGCATCGTGAAGGGCGTACCGCTGCTCGACCTGGACTACAGCGAGGACTCGACCGCCGAGGTCGATGCCAACGTGGTGATGACCGGAGAGGGAGGGCTGGTCGAGGTGCAGGCGACCGCGGAGCGCACTCCGCTCTCGCGAGCCCATCTGGACGAGCTGCTGGCGCTGGCGGCGACCGGGATCGCGGAGTTGCGCGCGCTCCAGGACGCCGCGGCGGCGGCGGGCTCCGCGAGCTGACGATGGCTTCCGAGGAGGGATCGGCCGAACGCTCGCTGGTGCTGGCGACGCGCAACCCGCACAAGCTGCTCGAGGTGCAGCGCCTGCTCGAGCCGGCGGGAATCACGGTTCAGCCGCTGCCCGAGGAGGTGCAACTGCCGCCCGAGGATGGGACCACGTTCGCCGACAACGCGCTGCCTAAGGCGCTGACCGCGGCGGGTGCCACCGGCCAGCCGTCGATCGCCGATGACTCGGGGATCGAGGCAGCCGCGCTGTCCGGCGCACCCGGGGTGCGCTCGGCCCGGTACGCCGGCCCCGACGCCAGCGACGAGGAGAACCTCGGGAAGTTCGAGGGCGAGGTGCCGGCCGACAGCCGCCTGCGCTACGTGTGCGCGCTGGCCTACGTCAATCCCCTAACCGGCGAGGAGCGCGTGTTCTTCGGCGACTGCCGCGGACGGATGGCGCGGGCGCGGGCCGGCACGAACGGCTTCGGCTACGACCCCGTGTTCGTTCCCGACGCTACGGGGGACAATCGAACCATGTCCGAGCTCACGGACGCCGAAAAGGACGCGATCAGTCATCGCGGTCACGCGGTGCGCGCGCTGCTGCGATGGATCCGTCTCTGAGCTCTGACGGGACGACGGCCCACCCGCAGACCAAGCTCCGCACGGCTGCCCTGTCGGTCGTCTCCAACGCCACGCTGATCCTGCTCAAGGTCGTGGCCGGGTCGATCACCGGCTCGGTGGCGATCCTGACCGAGGCAGTGCACTCGAGCATCGACCTGGTCGCCTCGATGGTCGCCTTCTTCTCGGTGCGCAAGGCCGGCGAGCCGGCGGACGAGAGCCACCGCTACGGCCACGAGAAGCTTGAGAACCTGGCGGCCGCGATCGAGGGCATGCTGATCCTGGTCGGCTCGGCGGCGATCGCCTTCCAGGCCATCCGCCATCTGGCCGGGGGCGGCCGCGTGCAGCGCCTTGGGATCGGCATCGCGGTGGTGGGGTTTTCGCTGGTGGCGAACCTGATCGTCTCCACGGTCATCGCGCGAAAAGCTCGCGACACCTCCTCCGCCGCGCTCGAGGGCGACGCGGCCCACCTGCGCACCGACGCGCTGACCTCGCTCGCGGTGCTGGTCGGGTTGGCCCTGGTCCAGATCACCGGCGCCCAGTGGCTCGACCCGGTGGTGGCGCTCGTGGTGGCGGCGGCGATCGTGTTCACCGGCGTGCGCCTGCTCGCCCGGTCCGGGCGCGTGCTGGTTGACGAGTCGCTCCCGGCCGAGCAGGTGACGATGATTCGCGAGGCGATCGAGCAGTTCGGAACGCGGGGCGTGGTCGGCTATCACGAGCTGCGCACCCGCCAGGCCGGCGCGCGCCGCTACGTCGATCTGCACGTCCAATTCCGCTCGGGCACCTCGCTCGAGGACGCCCATCGCACCGCGCACGAGCTCCAGGACGTCATCGGGGGCCGGCTGGGCGGGGCGGACGTCCTGATCCACCTGGAACCAGAAGATCGTGTGCGGCCGGGAGAGGAGCTCCGTCGCGCCACGGTGAACTGATGGGGCGAGTGAGGACTTTCCCGCCCTTCCCGGGGATCGTTCCGGCCGCGGACCGCGCGTGCGCGCTGTCTAGAGCAGGTTGATGAACGCGGCCAGCGCCACCGCGAGCGTCACCGCGGCGTAACCGAGGTAGCCCTCGAGAACCAGGACGCCGACGACGATCAGGCACAGCAGGACGGTTCCCAGC
>JAFAYP010000031.1 GCA_019240305.1 Solirubrobacterales bacterium | reverse complement strand
TGGGCGATTGCGCTGCGCGGAACGCGCAGGCCGGCTTCGGTCATCGTCTCGCGGAACCGCTCGCGGTCCTCGGCGCGCTCGATCGCGTCGTAGTCGGCGCCGATCAGCTCGACGCCGTAGCGCTCGAGCGTGCCGTCCTCGTGGAGCGTCTTGGCCAGGTTCAGCGCGGTCTGTCCGCCCAGCGTGGGCAGCAGGGCGTCCGGGCGCTCACGCTCGATGACCTGGCGCACCGGCCCGGCCAGCAGCGGCTCGACGTAGGTCGTGGTGGCCACCTCGGGATCGGTCATGATCGTGGCCGGGTTGGAGTTGACCAGGACCACCTCGTAGCCCTCCTCCATGAGCACCCGGCAGGCCTGGGTGCCCGAGTAGTCGAACTCGGCGGCCTGGCCGATCACGATCGGGCCCGAGCCGATCAGGAGGATCTTGTGCAGGTCGTCTCTACGCGGCATCGCGGATCTCTGAGACGAAGCGATCGAACAGGTGCAGCGCATCGTTGGGACCTGGGCCCGCCTCGGGGTGGTATTGCACGGTCGCGCCCTGGACGTCCCTGAGCGCCAGACCCTCGACGGTCCGGTCATACAGGTTGATGTGGGTGAGCTCGGCGGCACCGAAATCGGTCTCCCACCGGACCGCTTCGTCCTCGTCGATGGTCTTCGCGCCGTTCGGGCCGAGAACCGCGAAGCCGTGGTTCTGGCTGGTGATCTCGACGATCCCCGTCGTCAGGTCCTTGACCGGATGGTTCGCGCCGTGGTGGCCGAATGGCAGCTTGTAGGTGTCGAGGCCAACCGCGCGGCACAGCAGCTGGTGACCGAGGCAAATGCCGTATACCGGTCGCCGGCCGATCAGCTTGCGGACGGTCTGCACGACGTAGTCGAGCGACGCCGGGTCGCCGGGGCCGTTGGCCAGGAAGATCGCGTCGGGGTCGTGGTGCAGGAGCTCCTCGGCGCTCGCCGTGCACGGGTGCAGCTCGACGATCGCCCCGCGTTCGAGCAGGTTGCGCACGATCGAGCGCTTGACCCCGGTGTCGATCATCGCGATCCGCGGGCCGTCGCCCGACTCGCCGAGGAGGATTCGTTGCCCCGGGGTCACCTCGCGCACGAGATCGCGGCCGGCCATGTCCGGCTCCTGGTCGATCAGCTCGCGGGCGTCGGCTTCAGACACCGCTGCCCCGAACACGCCACCGCGCATCGCGCCCCGCTCGCGGATGTGGCGAACCAGCGCACGTGTGTCCAGATCGGTGATCGCCGGGATCCCGTTCTCGCGTAGCCAGGTCAGCCAGCCGCGCTCGGCGCGCTGCGGATCGGCCTGGTCGACCGCGGCGCGCATGATCGCCGCTCGGGCGTGCACGCGCTCTGACTCCATTGCCTGCTCAGAGACCCCGTAGTTGCCGATTTGGGGATAGGTGAAGATCAGCAGCTGTCCCGCGTAGCTCGGATCGGTCATCGCCTCCTGATAGCCGGACATCGAGGTGGTGAACACGATCTCGCCCACCGCGGGCGCATCGGCGCCGCACGCCACGCCGTCGAAGCGCGCGCCGTCCTCGAGCAGGACGTAGGCGGTCGGCCGGCTCACCGCACCGCCGGGTCCTTCACCGGCATCGGCGCCTGGTGCGCCACCGTTCCGGCCGCGACCGTGAGCAGGACCTTGCCCTGGAGCGTGCGGCCGTGGAAGCAGCAGTTGGCCGAGCGACTCGCGTAGCCCTGGGCACCCACCTCGTAGCGCGCCTCGAGGTCGACCAGGGTCAGGTTGGCCGGCTCGTCGATCGCGATGCGCGGGACGGGCAGCTCGTAGAGCGCCGCTCCGTTCGTCATGCGCTCGACCAGCGTCTCGAGCTGAAGCTCGCCGCTCAGGACCAGCTCGGTGAACAGCGCGGCAAACGCCGTCTCCAGCCCGGTGGTGCCCATCGGAGCCTGCTCGAAGGGCACCTCCTTCTCGTGGCGGGCATGCGGCGCATGGTCGGTGGCCACGCAGTCGATCAGGCCGGACTTCAGCGCGTCGAGGAGGGCCCGCCGGTCGGTCTCGGTACGCAGCGGCGGGTTCATCTTGAAGCGGCTGTCGAGCGTGCGGACGATGTCGTCGGTCAGCATCAGGTGGTGCGGGCAGGCCTCGGCGCTCACGTGAGCGCCGGCCTGCTTGGCGTGGGCGATGGCCTGAACCGACTCGACGCACGAGAGGTGCTGGAAGTGCACGCGCGCGTTCTCGTAGAGCGCGAGCGCGGCATCGCGGGCGACCATCGTCGACTCCGACAGGGAGGGAATGCCGGCGATGCCCAGGCGCGCCGAGACGGCACCCTCGTGCATGACCCCATCGCGGGACAGGGCGGGATCCTCTTCGTGCAGCGCGATCACCCCGCCGCACAGCCGCTGGTACTGGAGCGCCTTGCGCAGCGTTCCGGCCGACACCACCGGCTTGCCGTCGTCGGTGAACCCGAGCGCGCCGGCGTCGCGCAGCTCGGCCATCTCGGTGAGCGCGGCGCCGCCCAGGACGTGGGTGATCGAGGCCAGGAAGCCGACCGGGATCCTCGCCTGCCGCGTGGCCGCTTCGCTCAGCGATCTGAGGATCGCGGCGTCGTCGAGGACCGGGGCGGTGTTCGGCATCGCGATCACCGCGCAGAAGCCCCCGGCGGCCGCCGCCGCGGTCCCCGTCTCGAGGTCCTCCTTGTACTCCTGGCCGGGAGTGCGCAGGTGCACGTGGGGATCGACGAAGCCGGGGAACAGGTGCATGCCCGCGGCCTCGATGCTCTGGCCGTCCGGCCCCCCGGCCTCGGGCAGCGATCCCGGCGAGCCGAGCTCGGCGATGTGCCCGTCGCGGACGAGCACGTCGTGGGTCTCGTCGAGGCCGGTGCGGGGATCGAGCACGTGCGCGTTCTTGATGAGGATCTCGGCCGGCGCCGCCGGCCGCTGGAACAGGCGCTGGGTCATCACGCCACCGCCGCCAGCGTCGGGGCTCCCACGAGCAGCTCGTAGAGGACCGCCATTCGCACGGCCACGCCGGCCCGAACCTGGGCGCCGATCAGCGCCTGCGGCGAGTCGATCGCCTCGCCGCTCAGTTCGACCCCGCGGTTGACCGGTCCCGGGTGCATCAGCAGCTGGCCGGGCTGCAGCCGAGCGGGGGTGATCTGGTAGCGACTGGCGTATTCGCGCAGCGACGGCACGAACGAGTCGCGCATCCGCTCCTGCTGCATCCGCAGCACGTACACGACATCGGCTTCGCCCAGGCGCTCGAGGGTGATCGCGGCCTCGCACCCCAGGGCCTCGATCTCGCGCGGGATCAGCGTCGGCGGCCCGCACACGGTGACGCTCGCGCCCATCCGGGTGAAGGCCAGGATGTTCGAGCGCGCCACCCGCGAGTGCATCACGTCGCCCACGATCCAGATGCGGATGCCGTCGAGCGAGCCGAGCCGGCGGCGCAGCGTGAACACGTCGAGCAGGGCCTGGGTGGGGTGCTCGTGCTTGCCGTCGCCGGCATTGATCACCGCGGCGGGCGTCCAGCCCGCGACCAGCGCGGCGGCGCCCGCGTGGGGCGAGCGAATCACGATCGCCGCCGGGTCGTAGGCCGACAGGGTCTGCACCGTGTCCTTGAGCGACTCGCCCTTGTCGACGCTCGAGCCCTGC
>JAFAYP010000618.1 GCA_019240305.1 Solirubrobacterales bacterium | reverse complement strand
GATCCTCTCGCAGGGGTTCGAGCCCACGCCTTCCTACGCGGCGTGCTCGGTGTGCGACTACCGGCTGGTGTGTCCCGCGGCTGAGGGTTAGGGGGCCGGCTGTAGGCGGGCCGGCTGCCGATGCACATCTTTCCGGTGACAGATACCTCGCCACTCGCCGCGTGCCCCAGCTCGAGTGGCGCGTTTCCTCCTGCATAGCACGCATTTCACGCCATTCGTCCGGCTGGGCTCGGCGAGTGTCGTGAAACTCGCCTTCGGTTCGCGGCGCGTGGCGCGTGGCGCCACCACGGGCTCGAAGCCGACCGGCTTCCCGGTCAGCCGCGAGCGGTGTCGGGATCGTCGTCGCCGCGCTGGCGCAGGAAGCGCTGGAGCTCGCGCGCGATCGTGTCGCCTGAGGGAAGCGATCCCTCCTGCTCGGTCAGCTCGGGCTCGGCCGCCTGCTCGAGGCGCTCGACGAACGCCTGCACATCCGGGTCGCTCTGCACCGCGAGGTTGACCTGGCGGTCGTAGTCGGCGGTGGCGGATTCGAGGTCGGTGGCGTCGACCGCGACCTGCACGAGGCCTTCGAGCTTTCGCACCAGCGCGAGGGCGGCCTTCGGGTTGGGCGCCGCCGCGATGTAGTGCGGCACCGCCGCCCACAGGCTGGCCGAGGGCAGCCCGCTCTCCTGGCAGGCCGCGTGCAGCACGCCGACGATCCCCGTCGGACCCTCGTAGGAGGACCGGGTAAGCCCCAGGCGGGTGACCAGGTCGGAGTCGGTGGCCATCCCGGTGACCGAGATCGGGCGCGTGTGGGGAACGTCGGCCAGCAGCGCGCCGAGGGTCACCACCAGCTGGGTGCTGAGCGCCTCGGCCAGCTCGGTGATGACCCGGCTGAAGGTGCGCCAGCGGAACGAGGGTTCGTGGCCGACCAGCAGGACCAGGTCCCGGGGGGCGCGTGGGACCCGAGCCTCGAACAGCTCGACCTCGGGCCACTCGATCCGGCGGGCATGGCCGTCGGTCATCTTCACCTGCGGTCGGGTGCTCTGGAAGTCGTAGAACTCCTCGGGATCGATCGTCGCGAACCGCCGCCCGCCGAGGGCGCCGGCCACGAACGTGATCGCGCTGGACGCTGCATCCGCCGCGTCGTTCCACCCCTTGAACGCGCAGATCAGGGCCGGTGCCCGCAGCCCATCGGGCCGATATTCCCATTGCAGCGGCTGCATCCGACTCAGCGTAGATCATGCAGGCGTGAATCCGGGCGAAACGACCCTGGTGGCGATCAGCGCGCTGCGCCCCGGGCAGGAGGTCAACGGCGTGTTCGCCTGCACCCGCAAGGACCGGCTGTTCACTCGGAACGGGTCGCCCTATCTGGCGCTCGAGCTGCGCGACCGCAGCGGATCGATCGCGGCGCGTGCGTTCCAGCGGGCCGACGAGCTGGCCGGTCGCTTCGAGCGCGGGGAGCTCGTGCGCGTGTCCGGGCGGGTCGAGCGCTTCCGGGACGAGCCGGTGCTCGAGGTGCTCGACATCGCCCGGGTCTCCTCATCGCCGGGCGGTCCCGGCTCCGAGGGCGGCGAAGCGGATCCCTCGCGGTTCCTCCCCACGGCCTATCGCGATCTGGACGAGCTCGACGGGTTTCTCGAGCATCTGGCTCGCGAGGTGACCGACCGGCCGCTTCGGTCGTTTTTGGACGGGCTGGTTGGTGACGGCGCGTTGCGCGCCGAGTGGCGCCGCGCGCCGTGCACCCGGGCCGGGCATCACGCGTACTTGGGGGGCCTGCTCGAGCACACGGTTGCGGTGGCCACGCTGGCGCTCGAGGTCTGCCAGCTGCACGTGCGCTTGAACCTGGACCTGCTGTTGACCGCCGCGATCGTGCACGACCTCGGCCGGACGCGCGAGTTCACCTACGGCGCCGAGATCGGCCTCTCCGAGGAGGGCCGCCTCCTGGGCCACCTGGTCATCGGCGAGCGCATGATCTCCGAGCGCGCCGGCATGCTCGACGACCAGCGGCGTCTGGCGCTGTTGCACTGCGTGCTCTGCCACCACGGGCCGGCGAGCGCGCCGGGCGGACGGTTCGCCTCGGTCGAGGCCCTGACCCTGTTCCGGCTCAACGCGCTGGACGCGAGCGTCAAGGGGGCGTTCGAGCACGGGTTGGGGTCCGAGGGCAGTCGGCACCTCGCCCCGTCCGCTCCGTAATCTCACCGGCGGCGCGGCACGGGCCTGGTGGCCCATCCAGTCTTCAAAACTGGCAGGGCCGGGCAGCCCCCGGCTTGGAAGGTTCGATTCCTTCGCCGCGTCGTGGCTGGAAAGCTCGCCGGGCTTCGTGGCTCGCCGGGCTTAGTCTCCAAGCGATGCGGCGGATCCTCGTGACCGGGATGTCCGGAACCGGGAAGTCCAGCGCCCTTGAGCGGCTACGGCAGCTCGGCTTTCGGGTGGTCGATACCGACGAGGGCGACTGGACGGAGTGGTCGGCGGCCGAGGGCGGATACGTGTGGCGGGAGGAGCCGATCGCGGAGCTCCTGGCGAGTGACGGCGGCCCTTCCCTGTACGTGTCCGGGACGGTCTCGAACCAGGGCCGCTTCTATGACCGGTTCGATGCGGTCGTACTGCTGAGTGCGCCGGCAGAGGTCGTTCTCAGCCGGATCGAGACGCGCACGACCAATCCATATGGGAAGACCGCCGCGCAGCGCGAGGTCGTGCTGCGCGACGTCGCGGAGGTTGAGCCGCTTCTACGCCGGACGTGCACGCACGAGATCGACGCCACGCGGCCGCTCGAAGATGTGGTCACCGAGCTCGCGAAGCTTGGCCTCGACCGCTGAGCAATGCGGTCGCCGCATGCGCCCGGACCGCGTCGGCGACGCGTTCGAGCGCCGCGGAGCGCAGCCGCCATTGCTGCCAGAACAGGGGGACGTCGATGGCGCCCTGAGGATCGAGGTCGACGAGCTCGGCGTCATCTTGCGCCTGCAGGTCGGGCACCATGCCCCAGCCGAGGCCGAGACGCACGGCCTGGGCGAAGGCGGAGGAGCCGGGAACGAAGTGACGCGGCGGGTGCAGACGCCGGCGAGTGCGCCGTTTGAGATATCGGTCCTGCAGCTGGTCGGAACGGTCGAAGCTGACCAGCGGGGCCCACGCGAGCGCGTCGGCGGTGGGGCCGTCGCTGAACCAGCGTGCGGCGAACGCGCGAGATGCGCGGGGGCGGTAGCGCATCCGGCCGAGTGGATCCACCGTGCATCCCGCAACGGGGTCCCGCGAGGCGGTGACGGCCGCGATCACGCTGCCGTCCCGCAGGAGCTCCACCGTGCGCGTCTCGTCGGCCCGTCGCAGATCGAACGTCACGGGCGGGTCGACGGCGGCGAGTGCCGGCGCGAGCCAGGTGGCGAGGCTGTCGGCGTTTACGGCCAGCGCGACGACCGGCACGTCGCCGCCGCCGGGCTCGCCGAGCTCGCGGATGACGTCGCCGGTGATCGCCTCGATCTGCCGGGCCGCTCTGAGCAGCGACTCTCCCGGAATGGTCGGGTGGACCGGCCGGGCGCGGACGAGGAGTACCTGACCCACGCTGGTCTCGAGGGCCTTGATCCGCTGGCTCACGGCTGACGGCGTGATGTGCAAGCGCGATGCTGCTCGGTCAAAGCTGCCTTCAGTGACGGCTGCTGCCAGTGCTTGCAGTTGATCGACGTCCAAGCGCATTAGCTCAGCTAATGCTACGTGAGTTTCATTAGTTTGACGAAGGCTACGACCGGTCCTAGCTTGGACGCATGCAGACCGCGGTGTTCCTTTCCGGTCTCCTGTTCAGCCTGTCGCTGATCGTGGCGATCGGCGCGCAGAACGCCTACGTGCTCCGCCAAGGCGCGCGGCGCACGCACGTCGGGACGGTCGTGCTGATCTGTGCCGCATCGGACGTCGCCCTGATTGCCGCCGGCGTCGCCGGGGTCGGCGCCGTGGTGATCCACCGCCCGGGGTTGCTGGTCATCGTGCGCGACCTTGGTGCAGCCCTCCTTGTGGCCTACGGCGTACTCGCAGCCCGTCGCGCACTCGGCGGTGCTCAAGCCTCGCTCGCTGCCGGCGATACCGGGCGCACGCGGCGTGGCGCGGCCGCGGCGGCCTTCGGTTTCACCTGGCTCAACCCGGCGGTCTACCTCGACACGCTTGTCCTGCTCGGCACGGTCGCCAGTGCCCACCCGCACGCCCGGTGGTGGTTCGCCGCCGGCGCCGCCGCCGCCAGCGTGGCTTGGTTCATCGGGCTGGGCTTCGGAGCGAGGCTGCTCACGCCGCTGCTGCGCAGCCCCCAGGCCTGGCGGCTCCTCGACATCTTTGTCGCCGTGGTGATGACCATCACGGCCCTCCGAACCCTGTCGCTCTAGTCCGCGAACCGTCGGGCGGCAGCCTCGACCCCGCGCACTGACCGATGGCCGGGTACCTCGTCCGCGGGAGCGCCCGGGACTCAAGGTTTTGCGCCTGCGCGACGAGGAAGGGGACATGCCGACGCCCGCGCTCTCACTCACCCGCACGTATCGTCTCGTCACCCGCAGCGACTTCGACGGCCTCGTCTGCGCCGCGCTCCTGCAGGAGATGGGGCTCCTGCACGACATCCTGTTCGTCCATCCCAAGGATGTGCAGGACGGCAAGGTCGAGCTGAACGAGCACGACATAACGACGAACCTGCCTTACCGGCCCGAGGTGGCGCTGTCCTTCGACCACCACGCCTCCGAGCAGCGGCGGGTCATCGGCGAGCGCCAGAACCGTGTGATGGTGCCGGACGCCGCCTCGGCCGCGCGGGTGGTCTACGACTACTTCGGCGGGGTCGAGCGCTTCCCGAACGTGGGCGTCGACATGATGGAGTCGGTCGATCGCGCCGACGCCGCCCAGCTGACGATCGAGGACGTCCTCGATCCACAGGGCTGGATCCTCCTGAGCTTCCTGATGGATCCCCGCACCGGTCTCGGCCGCTTCCGCAACTTCCGCATCTCGAACTATCAGCTGATGATGCAGCTCATCGACAGCTGCCTGACCATGTCGATCGAGGAGATCCTCGAGTCGCTGGACGTGGCCGAGCGCGTCGAGCTGTACCGCGAGCACGCGGGCGCCGCGGCGGAGCAGATCCGTCGCTGCTCAACCATCCACGACTCGGTCGTGGTCCTCGACCTGCGCGACGAGGAAGTCATCCATCCGACCAACCGCTTCCTGATCTACGCGCTGCACCCCGAGTGCCTGGTCTCGATCCACGTCCTGTGGGGCCTGCGCCAGCAGAACACGGTGTTCGCCGTGGGGCGGTCGATCCTCGATCGTTCGTCGAAGGTCGACATCGGCGCGCTGATGCTGGCCCACGGCGGCGGCGGCCACGAGGCGGCCGGCACCTGCCAGATCGACAACGACCACGCCGAGGCGGTCCTGGACGAGCTGGTTCAGACGATCGTCGAGGGCGAGCGCGGACCCGTCGCTCAGGCCGCCTGACCCGCGATCGGCGAGCGGCTCCGCTCACGCGATCGGCGTGAGGAGAGCGGCACTCGCCGCCGGCACGCGTATGAGATATCCGCGCTCCCGCGGTCGAACGAGGCTCACCTGCGCCGATCCGGCCAGCGCACCGCTCAGCGTCCGCGGGCCGAAGCTTTGGCCATCGAGCGTGATACCGCGGCGCGCGTAAGCGCTCGGTGCCTGCACCTGTCCGGGTTGAACTCGGGTGCCAGGTTGCGTATGAGCTGCGCCAGGACGGGATCGACTCCGCTCGCCCCAACTCGATCGGAGCCGCCAGCACGGGGCGTTTCCCCCCACGCCAGGCTCCTGCCCCGGTTCCGGGAACCGGCGGACCTGCCGTCTCATGGGCGCAGGCTATCCGCGGATCAGACGCGGTGGCGACCCGGCCCGGCTGCGAGCATGCAAGCTACCTACCGGACAGCGCAACTTGGGGCGAACTGATCGGTTAGGAGGAGAGCCGCGGGGGTATTGCTCTCGCGCCAAGGACACGCGCCAGAAACAGGAGGAGCCAAGTGCCACGCGCAATTCGTCGTTTGTCGGTGCTCTCGGGGGTAGCGCTCTGCGCGGTCCTCGTCGGTCCAGTTGCCCTCGCCCAAGCAACCGACAACACGCT
>JAFAYP010000561.1 GCA_019240305.1 Solirubrobacterales bacterium | reverse complement strand
CCCAGCACGTCGAGGCGCACCTCGCCGTGATCGCGAGCAACGATGCTCGAGCCGAGCTTGACCACCACCGCACCCATGTCGCTTGGAGGAGCTTAGGACGCGATTAGCGGCAGAGCGCTGACGGGCCGCTGGTTGACGATCAGCACGCGCGCCGACGCGCTCGCCGCCGCGAGCAGCAACACCGCGCGCGTGAGCGCCGCAGCACGAGATCCGATCCGAGTCAGCACCGGTCGGAGATCCTGGCAAATTTCACGAACTCGTGATGTCCGCGTACCGTGATGCGTTCCACGCGCTGCGCCCGGAGCCGAGCTCGAGCCTCAGTCGCGCTACTCCGGATCGAGGTCGAAGGCGATTCCGGCGATCTCCACCTCGTCGCCGGGCTGGAATCCCTCCTCCTGAAGCGCCCGGATCACGCCGATCCCCCGCAGCCGCCGCTCCAGGTAGGCCAGCGCGTCGGCGTTGTCGAGGTCGTAGCGGGCGACGAGCCGCTCGATGCCCCGGCCGCTCACCCGGTAGACCCGGTCTCCCACCTTGGCCACCCTGTAGCTGCGCTGGGCGGCCGGGCGAAAGACGCGATGCTCGGCCAGCTCCTCGCCGCCTGAGACCACCTCGATCGCGCCCTCGGGCGCCTCGGCCACCGGCACGCGGCGGACCAGCTCGATCGCGAGCTCGTCCAGGCCCAGGCGCGTCGCCGACGAGGTCACGATCACCGGCGTGTCCGGGCCGACGCGCGCCGCCCACGCCTGGCGCGCGGCCTCCCGGGCGTCCGGGTCGACCAGGTCGGCCTTGGACAGGGCCAGCACACGCGGCAGCACGGCCAGGCGCGGGTTGTGCAGCTCCAGCTCGCGCTCGACGGTGGCGTGGTTGTCGAACGGATCGCTGCCGTCGAGCGGCGCCAGGTCGAGCACGTGCACGAGCAGGCGGGTGCGCTCGACGTGGGCCAGGAAGTCGTGTCCCAGCCCAGCCCCGGCGCTGGCGCCCTCGATCAGGCCGGGGATGTCCGCTATCACCAGCTGACGGTCCTCGGTTTCGAGCGTGCCCAGCGCGGGCTCGAGCGTGGTGAACGGGTAGTCGGCCACCTTCGGATGGGCGCGCGTGAGCCGCCCCAGCAGCGAGGACTTGCCGGCGTTGGGCAGGCCGACCAGGCCCACGTCGGCCAGCAGCTTCAGCTGCAGGGTGATCCACGTCTCATCACCCGCCAGCCCGCGTTCGGCAAAGCGCGGCGTCTGGTGGGTCGGTCCGGCGAAGCGCTTGTTTCCTCGGCCGCCGGGACCGCCCCGCGCCACCACCGCTCGCTGCCCCGGGCGCACCAGGTCGTGCACGGTCCCGTCCGCCTCGACGCGCGCCTCCGTGCCGGGCGGCACGGCGATCTCGAGCGTCTCCCCGTCCTTGCCGTGGCGCAGCGATCCCTGGCCGTGGCCGCCGCGGCGGGCCTTGAAGTGCGAGCTGCGCCGGAAGCTCTCGAGGTCGCGCAGCGAGTCGTCGCACACCAGCACGACATCGCCGCCCCGGCCCCCGTCGCCGCCATTGGGTCCGCCCTTGGGCACGTGAGCCTCGCGGCGGAAGCTCAGGCAGCCGTCCCCGCCGCCGCCGGCCATGACGTGGATTCGAGCTCGGTCCTGCATGGAATCATCGTGGCATGCCCGACCCCGTTTTCCTGATCACCGGCGCCTCGAGCGGGATCGGCGCTGCCACGGCGCGCCAGGCCGCGGGCGCCGGCTACCGCGTGGTGCTGGCCGCCCGCTCGATCGACCGGCTGACCGAGCTCGCCAGAGAGCTGGGCGGCGATGAGCGCGCGCTGGCCCTCGAGTGCGACGTGACCGAGTGGGAGCAGCAGCAGGCGGTCGTGCAGACCACGCTCGCGCGCTTCGGCCGCCTCAACGTGGCCTTCGCCAACGCCGGCTTCGGCGCGGCGCGCGGCTTCCTGAACGAGTCGCCCGAGCAGTGGCGCGCGATGGTGCTGACGAACGTGTACGGAGCGGCCCTGACAATCCGGGCCACGCTCCCCGCGTTGAAGGAGGCGCGCGGTCACCTGCTGCTGACGGGTTCGGTGGCCGGACGGCGGGCGCTACCGGGCTCGCTGTACTCGGCCACCAAGTGGGCGGTGACCGCGATGGGCGAGGCGGCTCGGCAGGAGCTCGAGGGGACCGGCGTCCGCGTCACCCTGATAGAGCCCGGCTCCGTGTCCACTCCGTTCTTCGACAGTCCCCCGTCCGGGGCACTCGAGGCCGACGACATCGCCCGCACGGTGATGTTCGCCGTCTCGCAGCCGACCCACGTGGACATCAACGAGATCCTGGTCAGGCCGACTCGGCAGGCGAACTGAGCCGCCTGATCACGTCGCCGGCCACCAGCTCCGGCTGCTCCTGCACCTGGGCCGTGCCGTAGCGGAGGGTGTCGAACCCGGCGGCCCGCAAACGCATCTCGTTGCTCCGGTCGCGCTGGATCTGCGCCCACGAGCTGTGGTTGTTGCGCCCGTCGAGCTCGACGACCAGCTTCTGGCGCCACCACACCGCGTCGACCAGGATGCCGGCGACCAGGACGTTAACGTCGTCGGGGAGCGGTACCCCGTACTTCTCGCACAGCGGCAGGAACAGGCGCTCCAGCGGGCTGCGGGTACGGGCCAGCTTCGGCTCGTGGCGCTTCAGTGCCATTTTGAGCTTCGGACTCCCCGCGCGGCCATTACCGGCGATCACCTGGAGTGCGGCGACGTCGAGCACCTGGTGGTAGTCGGCGTTAGCCAGGACGTGACGCACCCGTTCGAGCGGCGCGGTCGCGGCGAAATCGAGCACCGCCTGCTCGACGGTCGTGGTCGGCAGGCCCTTGTGCAGGATGCGCTCGTGCGTGCGCCGGCCATACACGCGGACGCCGCTCAGCGACTGGCAGCGTCGGGGCGTTGTCACCTGGAGTGGGCGCGGCAGCTTGTCGAGCAGGCCGTGCCACCACAGCGCGGTGGCGTGGCTGAGCATCGCTCCCGGGCCGGCGTACAGAAGCGCCGCCGCCAACTCCGTCTCGCGGCCGCCCGCAGCGTGGCCAACGGCATACACCCGGGGATGGATGCGATGCAAGTAGCCCTCCCGGGACCACTCCGCGACTGTCGAGCGCGCGGTTCCGAGCCCCGCGAGCTGCGCCCAGGTGATCAGTCCCCACTGCCGGCTCGCAATCCGCGCGACTTTGGCGCTGCGGTTCGGCATAGCTCACCTAAATCGCCAAACACCCACTTAGGGTCGGAAGGATCCTCAGACCTCTGCAACGAAACAAGACGGCGTTCGTGCCAAAACTGCTCACTGACTTCAAGGTGTTCCTGTTCCGCGGCAACGTGGTCGACTTGGCGATCGCGGTTGTGGTCGGTACGGCGTTCACGGCCGTGGTCAAGGCGCTGGTGACCGACCTCCTGACCCCGCTGATCGCCGCGATCTTCGGCGCGCACAACTTCGGCGCGCTGAAGTTCACGATCAACGGCAGTACGTTCGCCTACGGCGACTTCATCAACAACGTGATCACGTTCATGTCGATCGCCGCGGTCGTGTTCTTCCTGGTGGTGACGCCGATCAACACGCTGATGGCGCGCCGGGCCAAGGAGGATCCGGACACCAAGGAGTGCCCGGAGTGCACGAGCGCGATCCCCCTCAGGGCAAAGCGCTGCCCGTTGTGCACCTCGGAACTGGCGCCCGCTGCTGATTAGGGGCCGCCTGCGGCGGCGTCCATGGGGCCGGTTCCGCCGGGCATCCATGCCCGGCGGTCGCGAGCGACGCCTTGCCGCTCGCCCCTAAGCCTCTGAATCCGAGACGGGCGCGACCGAGATCACACGACCGCGCCGGCCGCGCGTGAACTGCACGGTGCCGGCGGACTCGGCGTAGATCGTGTCGTCCTTGCCGATCCCGACGCCGTCGCCCGGCTTGAAGCGCGTGCCGCGCTGACGGACGATGATCTCGCCGCCGGTGACCGCCTCGCCGGCGAATACCTTGACGCCGAGCCGCTTGGCGTGGGAGTCGCGTCCGTTGCGCGAGGACCCGAGGCCCTTCTTATGAGCCACTTTTCACCTCCGTGATCTCGATCCGCGTCAGCTCCTGCCGGTGGCCGGTGCGGCGCTTGTATCCGCGCTTGGGCTTGAACTTGACCACCCGCAGCTTGGGGCCGCGCTCGTGGGCCACCACCCGGGCCGAAATCGAGACCCGGGACAGATCGTCCCCGTCGACGACCGAGGAGCCATCCACCAACAGCAGCGGCTGCAAGCTCACGGTCTCGCCGTCGCCGGCCGCCAGCCGCTCCACCAGCAGCGACTGGCCCGCCTCGACGCGGTACTGCTTACCGCCGGTTTTGATGATCGCGTAGGTCATTCGGATGAGCTCACAGACTCGGCCTTGGCGCCGGAACGGCGCCGTCCGCCTCTTCGGCCACGGCGCCGAGGCTTCGATTCTAGGCCATCTGCGCCGCTAGCCCCGTCCGCCGCGGCGTCCGGACCCGGGGCCGGCGTCGCGTCGAGCAGCGTGGCCACGGCCGAGGTCCGCCCGGCCTCCTCGATCCGCACCAGGTGCTTCTCGCCCACGTAGTCGCCGGCGCCGGTGATCGAGATCATGTAGCCGTCTACCTTCGCCACGGCGTCGCCCGGGCTGTACATGTGCGGCTCGATGATCTCGACGTGGACCTCCTCGCCGGGCCGGAACGGCACCGCGCGCTCCAGCACCCGCTCGCGGGTCGACTCGAGCACGACCGCGAAGTGATCCATCGGCAGGCCCTCGGAGCCCTCGAAGGTGAACCACTTGCCGGTGTCCTGCTCGATCTGGCGCAGTACCCGGGCGTCGTCGCGGGTGAACTCGGCGCTGACCCGCGGGTTCATCTGGAGCAGGATCGCCTCGGCCTCGGTCTCCTTGGACAGGTCGCGCATCCGTCGCTCGAACTCGATGGCCAGCGTCTCCTCGGACTTGATCACGCCTTCGCCGTCGCAGGTCGGGCAGGGCCGCGTCATGATCTCGCGCACACCGTCGGTCACGTTCTGGCGGGTCATCTCGACCAGCCC
>JAFAYP010000286.1 GCA_019240305.1 Solirubrobacterales bacterium | reverse complement strand
CGCCTATGCCCTCCAGCGACACCAGTTCGGCAAGCCGATCGCCAGCTTCCAGCTCACGCAACAGAAGCTCGTGGACATGGTCCTGGAGATCCAGAAGGGTCTGCTCGTGGCCGTGCACACCGGGCGCCAGAAAGATGCCGGCACCCTGCGACCCGAGCAGATCTCATTCGGAAAGCTCAACAACGTGCGCGAGGCGATCGCCGTCTGCCGTGAAGCTCGAACGCTCCTCGGCGGAAACGGGATCACCCTCGACTACACGCCGATGCGACACGCCAACAACCTCGAGGCCGTTCGCACCTACGAGGGAACCGACGAGGTCCACACCCTGATCATGGGCCGCGCGATCACGGCGATTCCCGCCTTCGCCTAGTCCGCGAGCGACTCACTCAGGCCGCTCCCATAACCGCGCCCGGACGTCAGACGCCGCGGGCTGGCGGGTAATCGCGGTCGTCGTACACCACGCGCTCGCGAGCGGCGCGATTTCGCCGGTCAGCCCACATCGTCATCCAAAGCAGCGAGACGATGAATCCGACCGCGCCGACGATCATCAGGATCACACCTACGGTGTGGATGTTGAAACCGCTTGTGCTGACATTCACGGCGAAGCGCAATATGGCCCCGACCGCGATCAGCACGAGCGAAGTGCCCAGAGTCATCGCGAAGCCTCCATGGTCGATTCCTTCCTGTCCGAGGCTTCCCGGAATGAGCACGGCCAAACCGATCCGGCGGGGGTCAAGCTTCATGCCGATGCCGCCGATGATGAGAGGGTCAGACAGCGAAGGCACCCAGCGGGTGAGACCTCCTCTCCGAACGACGTCCCCCGGCCATGAAATAACTGCCTGATCTTCTGATGCCCCGAGGCCCGCAATGCGGGCCTTCGGCTTTAAGGCGTATCGCGCAGTCTCACCCTGAGGCCGCCCGCCGGGCGTGCGCGAAGGTCACGAGCCGGCCGGAGCGCTCGTCCCACAGCTTCAGACGCACCGCCCGCAGGCCGTCCCAGAGCGTGAGCGTTGGCACGCTGGCGAAAAGCGGGGTCGACTCGTGCGCGCGCTTCAGGTGGTAGTTGGGAATTCGGGCGTTGAGGTGGTGGACATGGTGGAGCCCGATGTTTCCGGTGAAGAACCGTAGGACCGGCGGAAGCTTCAGGTATGAGCTTCCACGCAGCGCAGCATCGGCATAGGTCCATTCGCCGCTGCTCTGCCAGTAGGTGTCCTCGAACTGGTGTTGCACGTAGAACAGCCAGATGCCAACCGAGCCCGCGAGCATCGCCGCCGGCGCCCACACGAGCAGGAAGTCCCGCCAGCCAATCAGCCAGCACAAGCCGCCCACGAGCACGACGATCGCCGCGTCGGTGGCCAGCACGCTGTTGCGCATACGGGGCCGAGCGCCCCGCGCAACGATCCGTGGGCCGATCACCATTGCGATGATCGGACCGAGCCCGAACATCACAGCGGGGTTCCGCAGCAGCCGGTAGCCCAGCCGGCCCCGCCACGAGCGGGCGGCGTACTCGTCGACGGTCAGCGTGATGATGTCCCCGACGCCTCGGCGGTCGAGATCGCCGGCGGTAGCGTGATGCACCGCGTGGTCATGGCGCCAGCGGACGAACGGGGAAAGAACCAGCAGCCCGAGCACGG
Source organism: Solirubrobacterales bacterium (assembly GCA_019240305.1). Lineage (GTDB taxonomy): Bacteria > Actinomycetota > Thermoleophilia > Solirubrobacterales > Solirubrobacteraceae > Palsa-465. The sequence continues at coordinate 4,214 of JAFAYP010000286.1, read as the reverse complement.
ATCCCAGCGCCGAGTTGGAGCGCCGGGATGGCAGCAGCGAGCCGTGCGCGCAGTCGTGGAAAACGACGAACACGCGCACCAGGAACCCGGCGGCGAGGATCGTAAGAGCGGCCGTGAGCAGCAGGGACACGCCGAGGGTCGCGTAGATGGCGACGCTGAGGGCGAGATACGGGACGGCTGAGGTCGCGACCGCGAGAAGACCGCGGCGCGGGCACGGCGTCGCGAACGGCGCGAGCACTTCGCGCCACGGCGACCCAGATGTTCGAGAGGTCATATTGCTCCGAGTGGTGGTCAGGGAGGGCCGAACCGCGATCGCACGGGGCGTAGAGCGATCAGAGCGGTCGAGGTAGACAACCAAAGAGCCGCCGGTCAGGCGCCAGCAGCGGTGAAGCGTATCCGCATCACGTAAGTGTCTGGTGAGAGGCACATTGCTGGCGTGTTCGGACGGAACGGTAGGACTCAAGCCAACGGCGTCGTTTCTCTACCCGGCGCGGGGGTAGACGAACACGAACAAGTCGTATCGGAGGAGGTAGGAGATGGCCATCGAGATCGCAGACACGATGCGTGACGTCGTGCACGACATCGGCAAGACGCTGGACGGCATGGACGGCGTAACCGACAAGCTGTCGGGCCGCAAGGTGGCGATGGCCGCCGCGGCGGCCGCCATTACTCCCCTGGCGGCCAAGGGCGTCGGGAAGCTGGCGGACTCGGCGTCGGGCAACGGGGTCGGCGAGAAGATCTCGGGCGTCGGCGAGAAGGTATCGGGTGCGGTCACGGGCAAGGTTGAGGACGCGGTCAAGGGCAAGCTCGAGGAGAAGGTCGGGCAGGCCGGTGGGCCCGCGGGCATCTTCAAGAAGGCCATCAAGAACGCGCTGCCGTTCGGTGGCAGCGACGACGACGACGACGGGGAAGACGGTCCGCGTGGCATCGGCAAAGGCCGCCGTATGCCGGTGCAGCAGAGCATCGACGTCGCCGTGCCGATCGAGACGGCGTACAACCAGTGGACCCAATACGAGGAGTGGCCGCAGTTCATGCACCGGGTGACGCGGGTCTCTCAGGAGGACCCGGCGACCGTCTCGTTCGCGACCAAGATCTGGGGCAAGACCAAGGAGTTCAATGCGAAGATCGTCACCGCACGGCCTGACGAGAAGATCAAGTGGGAGGTCACCGAGGGACTCAACCACACCGGGTGGGTCACCTTCCACGAGATCGCTCCCCAGTTGACGCGGGTGGAGCTGTCGATCGACCTCGAGCCGGGCGGCATGCTCGAGAAGGCCGCCCGCGGCATGCGCCACGTCAAGCGCGCCGCACGTGGCGATCTGCACAGGTTCAAGGCGTACATCGAGGCGATCGAGCAAGAAACCGGCGCGTGGCGGGGAACGATCGAGGACGGCAAGGTGACCCGCAAGCGAGAGAGCGCTCGGCAGTCCCAGAACGGATCGTCGGGCCGGAGCCGGTCACGGTCGAACGCCGCACCGACGTCCCGGTCTAGCCGCGCGCGCGGGCACTAGAGGCTCGACGGCGGCCTAGCTCGATCTCACTGCCGGTTTGCGCGGGCCTGCTTGCGGCGGGCGGTGGCGTCGAGCACGGTCTTGCGGAGCCTGACCGAATGCGGCGTGACCTCGACGCACTCATCGGAGCGCAGAAACTCGAGTGCCTGGTCCAGAGAGAGCTCGCGCTTGGGGATCAAGCGGACGAGCTGATCGGCGGTTGAAGAGCGCATGTTGGTGAGGTGCTTCTCCTTGCACGCATTGACGTCGAGATCCTCGGCGCGTGCGCTCTCGCCGACGATCATCCCTTCGTACACGTCTTCTCCTGGTGCCACGAACAGAGTTCCCCGTTCCTGGAGGTTGAACAGCGCGAAGGCCGCGACCGGACCGCGCCGGTCGGCGACCAGCGACCCGGTGGGCCGCGTTCGCAGCTCGCCCTGCCACGGCTCCCATCGCTCGAAGACGTGGTGGACGAGACCGGTGCCCCGCGTTTCGGTGAGGAACTCGGTGCGGAACCCGATCAAGCCTCGTGCGGGCACGAGATATTCCATGCGGACCCACCCGGTGCCGTGGTTGACCATGTGCTCGAGCCGTCCCTTGCGCATCGCGAGCATCTGCGTGATCACGCCCACGTACTCGTCGGGGACGTCTACGCTCATCCGCTCGACCGGTTCGCACACCTTTCCGTCGATGCTCCGGGTGACGACCTGCGGGTTGCCGACCGTCAGCTCGAAGCCCTCGCGGCGCATCAGCTCGACCAGCACCGCGAGCGCGAGCTCCCCTCGACCCTGGACCTCCCACACGTCAGGACGCTCGGTCTCGAGCACGCGGAGCGACACGTTGCCCACCTGCTCACGGTCGAGTCGCCCCTTGACCTGGCTCGCGGTCAGCTTGTCCCCGTCCTGCCCCGACAGCGGGGAGGTGTTGATCCCGATCGTGATCGACAGCGACGGCTCATCGACCGTGATGACCGGCAGCGGCCGCGGGTCCTCCGCGGCGGCCAGCGTCTCGCCGATCATGATCTCGGGGATGCCCGCGACCCAGATGATCTCCCCGGCGGCCGCCTCATCGGCCTCGACGCGGTCGAGTGCCTCGGTCACATACAGCTCGCTCACCTTCACCCGCTCGATCCGTCCGTCGACGCGACACCACGCCACGGTCTCCCCACGACGGATGACCCCGTTGCGCACCCGGCAGATCGCGAGCCGACCCACGTAGGGAGAGGCGTCCAGGTTGGTGACGTGCGCCTGAAGCGGACTCGCGGGGTCGTGCTCGGGAGCTGGGACGTGCTGCAGCAACAGATCGAGGAGCGGCCCGAGATCAACACCCTCGCTCGCCGGATCGAGCGACGCGCGTCCCGCCCTGGCGTTGGTGTAGACGATCGGGAACTCGATCTGAGACTCGTCGGCGTCGAGATCGAGGAACAACTCGTAAACCTCGTCGACAACCTCGTCGATCCGAGCATCGGGCCGGTCGACCTTGTTGATGACGAGGATCACCGGCAGCCTGGCCTCGAGCGCCTTGCGCAACACGAACCTCGTCTGTGGAAGGGGCCCCTCGCTGGCATCCACGAGCAGCAGGACGCCGTCCACCATGGTCAGGCCGCGCTCCACCTCGCCGCCGAAGTCGGCATGTCCGGGCGTGTCGACGATGTTGATCTTGACCCCGCCGTAGCGAACCGCCGTGTTCTTGGCCAAGATCGTGATCCCCTTCTCTCGCTCGAGATCCATCGAGTCGAGCACCCGGTCGGCTACGTCCTGACCGGACCGGAACGCCCCCGACTGCCACAGCAGGGCATCAACCAGCGTGGTCTTGCCGTGATCGACGTGGGCGATGATCCCGACGTTCCGAATGTCCTCGCGTCTAGCCATCGCGGGTCACGATAGACACGCAGCCGAACGCAAAACGGCCCGCCGTGATGGCGGGCCGTCAATTGGCTGCGACTCGTCCGCTTAGATCGTCTGAACGTTCTTCGCGGCGGGGCCCTTCGGGCCCTGCTCGGACTCGTAGGACACCTTCGCGCCCTCGGCAAGCGACTTGAAGCCGTTGCCGGCGATCGCCGAGTGGTGTACGAACAGGTCCTTGCCCTGGTCATCGGGCGTGATGAAGCCAAAGCCCTTCTCGTCGCTGAACCACTTCACGGTTCCTGTTGCCATCTGTCCCTCCCGGGAGATTGTGTGCTGCGAAACGCGGGAGATGCTGAAGGCAACTACTACGGTCGCTGGCACTACTTTGCCGGGGCTCATTGCCCCAGCCCTAGACCGTAGTGTAGCTGTCTGGTGCGGCGGAAGGCGATGAGCTTTGCGCGAGCCAGCAGTCTCTTGGGGGGTCGATCGACGCCTACGCCTTAAAAGAGCGCGCGTGCCACCGCCTGCGCAGTCCACGACCCGCAACCCACTCGTTGCGCGCAACCCCGTGGCATCGTCGTTGACACTTGGTCTGCCCCTCCCCGCGCGGCCCGCGACAGCGCCGCCCTCCTGAACGGTCACGCTGCACGTTATGTCTACATCTCAAGCGCTTCGGTGTACGCGCCGCCGCCACCGCTCGGCGTCGAGGAATCCGCTCCTACCGTTCCTCCTCCCCCCGATGCCGAGCACGGAGACTATGCCGAGCTGAAGCGAGGAGCCGAGCTCGCCGTCATCCGGACCTTCGGGGACCGGGCGCTGGTGGCGCGCCAGGACACCTGGACATGGCTCTGCGCGCTGGATGGGACCCCCGCCACGA